>CAZOMK010000031.1:0-13553 GCA_964580615.1 uncultured Lachnospiraceae bacterium
TTCTGTATTCCGTGACGTGTGCCGCACGTTACAGCGGCAAGAGTGCACGTTATTTAACGCGAATTCGGGTGGTACCGCGCTTATTTTTGCGCCCTGAAGTTTTTCTTCGGGGCGCTTTTTTTGTTTATAAATTTTACTTTTATATAAGGAGATCAAAATGAATAAGGAATTGCCGAAGACGTATAATCCGTCCGAGTTTGAGGACAGAATATACGCGGAATGGTGCGATAAAAATTATTTTGCACCGAACAAAAAGGGAAAGCCGACATATACGATAGTTATTCCGCCGCCGAATATCACCGGTCAGCTTCACATGGGTCACGCACTTGATAATACTTTGCAGGATATTCTCATCCGCTACAAGAGAATGAAGGGCTTCGATACACTGTGGCTCCCCGGAACGGATCACGCTTCGATCGCAACAGAGGCGAAGATCGTTGAAAAAATGCGCGGTGAGGGACTCACAAAGGAGGATCTCGGCCGCGAAGAATTCCTCCGCCGTGCGTGGGACTGGAAAAATCAGTACGGCAACAGGATCATATCTCAGCTCAAGAAGATGGGATCGTCATGCGATTGGAGCCGCGAACGCTTCACGCTTGACGAGGGATGCTCACGCGCTGTTCGCGAGGTCTTTGCGAGACTGTACGAAAAGGGACTTATTTACCGCGGTGAGCGTATCATAAATTGGTGCCCGCACTGTAAAACGTCGATATCAAACGCCGAGGTCGATTATAAGGAGCAGGCAGGTCATTTCTGGCACATCCGTTATCCGCTCGTAGGCGGAGGCGGATATGTTGAGGTTGCAACAACGCGTCCCGAAACGCTCCTCGGAGATACTGCCGTTGCAGTCAACCCCGCAGACGAACGATACAAGGACATGATCGGCAAGTACTGCGTGCTTCCTCTCGTCGGCAGACGAATCCCGATCGTCGCGGATGAGCACGCACAGCTCGACAAGGGAACAGGCTGCGTTAAGATAACTCCCGCACATGACCCCAACGACTTTGAGGTCGGCAGACGGTGCCATCTCCCGATGGAGGTCGTACTCACAGAGGACGCGAAAATTACGGAAAATTATCCGAAGTATGCCGGAATGGATCGCTCTGAGGCGAGAAAGGCGATCGTTGAGGATCTTCGCGCCGGCGGTTACCTTGCCGAGATCGAGGATCTTACACATGAGGTCGGCACCTGCTACCGTTGCGGAACAACGATAGAGCCGATGATCAGCCTCCAGTGGTTCGTTAAGATGGAGCCGCTTGCAAAGCCCGCCATCGAAGCTGTTCGCAACGGCGATATAAAATTCGTCCCCGAACGCTTTGATAAAAACTATTTCCATTGGATGGAAAATACGCAGGATTGGTGCATCTCGCGTCAGCTCTGGTGGGGACACAGAATTCCCGCCTTCTACTGCGACAAGTGCGGCGAGGTCATTGTAACAAAGGACGAAAAGGCACCGTCGTGCCCGCACTGCGGCGAGGAAATGCGTCAGGATCCCGATACGCTCGATACATGGTTCTCGTCTGCGCTTTGGCCCTTCTCAACTCTCGGTTGGCCCGATGACACAGAGGATCTTCGTCGCTTCTATCCCACAAATACGCTCGTTACAGGCTACGATATCATAACATTCTGGGTTTCGCGTATGATCTTCTCCGCGCTTGAATATACGGATAAGGCGCCGTTTGATACAGTCCTTATTCACGGTCTTGTTCGCGACTCGCAGGGTAGAAAAATGTCGAAATCCCTCGGAAACGGCATTGATCCGCTTGAGATCATTGATAAGTACGGCGCGGATGCGCTCCGATTTGCGCTTGCAACGGGCAACTCCCCCGGAAACGATATGCGTTTCTCCGACGAAAGAATCGAATCCGCACGTAATTTCGCAAATAAGCTTTGGAATGCGGCGCGCTTCGTAATGATGAATCTTGAGATCGACTCGATCGAATATCCCGACGCCAAAAAGCTTGCGCTTGAGGACAAATGGGTGCTCACCCGCTACGAAAAAACGATCGTCGAGGTTACAAACGCGCTCGATAAATACGAGCTCGGCATTGCACTTTCATGCCTCTACGACTTCGTTTGGGACGTTTACTGTGATTGGTACATCGAGCTTACAAAGCCGTCGCTTATGGAAAAGGACACGGAAAGATCAAAGATTTCGCAGAATACGCTCGCCTATGTCCTTAACGGAACGCTTAAGCTGCTCCACCCCTTTATTCCGTTCATAACGGAGGAGATTTTCACATCTATGCCGCCTTATACGGGCGTGGACGCCGAATCGGTAATGGTTTCGCCGTATCCCGAATTTGACGAAAAGCTCGTCTTTGAAAAGGAAACGGAGAGCATGAACGCGATAATCGACGCTATCGGAGCGATTCGCTCGCGCCGTGCGGAGATGAATGTTCCGCCGTCCAGAAAGGCAAAGCTTTACTTTGAAACAAAGACGCCGGAGCTTTTCGGCGAAAGCGCGGAGCCGTTCTTCATGAAGCTTGCGTCCGCCTCGGAAACAGAGCTTGTAAACGAAGCTCCCGACGGTCAGCTCGTTCGAATTGTTACAGGTCATGCGACTGTTTATATCCCGCTCGGAGAGCTTGTTGATCTCGAAGCGGAGAAAAAGCGTCTGCAAGCCGAGCTTGACAAGAATGCAAACGAGATCAAGCGCTTGGAGGGCAAGCTTTCGAATCAGGGCTTCGTAGCAAAAGCGCCTGCGGCAGTTGTCGAGGGCGAAAAGGCGAAGCTTGAAAAATATAAAGAGGTAAGAGCGGGACTCGAAGCCGCACTTGCCGCACTTTAATAAAAAACGACCGAAAAACCGATGCTTTGCGTCGGTTTTTCGTGTTTTAAGGAGCGCAAGCGTCAGCGCGGTTCACATGATGTTAACATTTGCGCGATTTTTGCATGATTTGAAAAAAATCTTTATATCATTGCGTTCGTCTTGAAATTAAGAGGAATTATATAGTATAATGTAATGTAAAGAATCAGATGAACAACGGTGCGGAAGGTCACACGGAGGAATAATGAACGATACTGTTCTTTCACTAAAAAATATTGAAAAAAGCTTTGGAGAAACGTCCGTTTTGCGCGGCGTTGATCTTGATATAGGTAAAGGCGAATTTATAACGATCCTCGGTTCGTCCGGCTGCGGCAAAACGACGCTTTTGCGGATAATCGCAGGATTAACGGATGCCGACGAGGGGACTGTATATATAGACGGCAATGACGTTACAAGCGTTCCGCCGGAAAAGCGCCCCGTAAATACCGTTTTCCAAAATTATGCGCTGTTCCCGCACATGACTGTCGCGGAAAATGTCGGTTATGCGCTCAAGCTTCGCGGAGTGAAAAAGGATGTCATTGCAGCCGAGGTCTCGCGCGTGCTTTCGCTCGTCAGAATGTCCGGCTATGAAAAACGACGTCCGCATGAGCTTTCCGGCGGACAAAAGCAGCGCGTTGCGATAGCGCGTGCTGTTATCGCAGAGCCTAAGGTGCTCTTGCTCGACGAGCCGCTCGGCGCGCTTGACCTGCGACTTCGAAGACAAATGCAAACTGAGCTCAAGTCGATACAGTCCGAGCTTGGAATAACCTTTGTCTATATAACGCACGATCAGGAGGAGGCGCTGAATATGTCGAGCCGAGTTGCCGTTATGCGTAACGGTATTTTCGAGCAGTTCGGCACTCCCGACGAAATTTACGATACGCCGGAAACTTCGTTTGTTGCAAGCTTTGTCGGCGAGGCAAACGTAATTCGAGGTAAGGTTGCGGGAGTTGACGGAGACTTGATCTCGATCTCCGCCCTCGGCAATACGATCAAGACTTTGTCTGGCGGTAAAGCTTATTCGGTCGGTGACGATATTTGCATCGCCGTCCGACGTGAAAACGTTTCGATGGTAAGCGACGGGGAGGGAATACCCGCGAAGGTTTGCGAGAAGATCTTCGCCGGCGGCACGCTTCGTATAGTTGCCAAAACAGATGACGGAGCAAAGCTTACCTCAAGCAAGCACGGAATAAATTCGGAATATGCAATCGGGGACACTGTGTATGCATCGTGGGCTCCCGAAAATGCCGTGCTCGTCAGGGATACGGACACAGATGAACGATAAAATGAAAAAATCAAAGAAAAAGCGCGGTCTTGAGGTGAAAAAACAATTCACGGCAACTTTAATGACCATGCCGATGTACGTTTTTGCGCTTGTGTTTGTGCTCGGGCCGCTTGTTTATATGCTGATACTCAGCTTTATGTCAAGGGATGACGGCATAGGAGTTGCCGCCGTCTTTACGATAGACAATTACAAAAACATATTTATGCCGGTGTATTTCGGTACGTTTGCCGAATCATTGAAGCTCGGCTTTATCACAACGATCTGCGTTACGCTCATAGGCTATCCTTACGCGTACTATATGGCTCGCGCAAAGGAGAAAATGCGAAAAAGATTGCTTATGATGCAGATGATACCGTTCTGGGTCAATTCGTTGACGAGACTGTACGGTTGGGTCATAATATTCAGATCGAACGGACTTTTGGACAAGCTTCTTATGGCGCTTAAAATAACAGATGAACCGCTTCAGCTTTTGTATACCTATCCCGTCGTTGTCGTCGGAATGATCTACGTGCTTTTGCCGTATATGATCTTCTCCGTTTACGGAAGCATAGAAAAGCTCGATTGGTCGCTTGTCGAATCGGCGCGCGATCTCGGCGCTTCATCCGCCCGTGCGTTTTGGGACGTTACCTTTAAGCTCTCCCTGCCGGGACTGCTTACCGGCGTCATCCTTACGTTTATACCGTCTATGGGACTGTTCTTTATTGCGGACATATTGGGCGGAAATAAGATCGTTTTGGTAGGTAATTTGATTCAGGAGCAGCTCATGAAGGCACATAATCAGCCGTTTGCGGCGGCGCTTTCCGTTGTTTTGATGATAGTTACGAGCCTCTTTATTTGGCTCTATCGCCGCGCGGCAAAGGTCGATCGGCTGGATCTCGACAACGATGAATAAGGGGGGAGCTATGAAGAAAAACGGAATGCTCTCAAGGCTTTATCTTGTGCTTGTGACAACGCTTTCGTATCTGCCGATATTCGTCGTTGTGCTGTATTCGTTCAACGAAAGCAAGCTCAGCTCGGAATGGGGCGGCTTTTCGCTCAAATGGTACGAAAAGCTCTTTGCCGACGACGCGATCTTCGAGGCGCTCTTAAACAGCGTTATTCTCGGAGTGTCCGCGGCACTTATCGCCGCTGTCATCGCGACGATAGCGGCGCTCGGTATGAAAAATTCGCGATTGCCTTTCAAGGGCGCGGTGGAATACATCTCGTCGCTTCCGATGATGATCCCCGAAATCGTGCTCGGTATGGTTTTTCTTGCGTATTTTTCGTTTATTGGACTTGACTGCGGCTTCGGAACGTTGCTTATCGCGCATATATCGTTTTCGATACCGTACGTTTATATGCAGGTCAAGGCGCGGCTTGTCGGACTTGATCAAAACTGTCTTGACGCGGCACGCGATCTCGGTGCGTCACCGATAAAGGCGTTCTTTGACGTCACGCTCCCGATGATAATGCCCGCTTTGATATCCGGTATGTTTCTTGCGTTTGCAATGAGCTTTGACGATGTTATAATCAGCTCGTTTGTTTCCGGCGTCGGCAACAGTACGCTTCCGCTCAAGGTGTATACACAGCTTAAAACGGGAACAACGCCGAAGATCAACGCGCTTTGCACGCTCATGCTCGCTGCTACACTTGTATGCTATTTGATTTCAGTAGTGTTTTCGCTTTACGGAACACGAAAAAATAAAAAAACTAAGGAGAACTGACATGAAACGCTTTGCCATTATATTAACGATGCTTCTTTTGACGCTTGCAGTCTTTGCCGGCTGCGGAGACGACGGAGAGGTGCTCACGCTCTATACGTGGGAGGGAATGTTCCCGGACGAGATCATCGACGGCTTTGAAAAAGAGACGGGAATTACAGTACGTTATGAAAATTTCGATTTTGATGAAACAATGCTCGCCAAGCTTCAGGAAACAAAGGGCGGCGGATATGACCTTGTTATCGCGGACGATTATATTATCGAGGTTGCGATCAAGGAGGGGCTTGTAAGCAAGCTTGACACATCAAAGCTCGAAAATTACGCAAACATCAATCCTTATTATCAGGGTAAATTCTACGATCCGAAAAATGAATACACCGTGCCGTACGGTGCCGGCGTGCAGACGATCGTGTACGATCCTGCAAAGGTTTCCTGCGAGATCAACGGATATGCCGATCTTTGGAATTCCGAGCTTAAAAATTCGATAGGCATCATCTCCAATTATCGAGTCATAAACGGTATGGCGCTCAAGGTGATGGGCGAGAGCTACAACACTGAGGATACGGCGAAGATCGCGGAAGCGGGAACACGTCTCGGCAGTCTTGCTGAAAATATCAGACTTATCAAGGACGATAATCTCCAGGACGATCTTATTTCCGGAGAGGTATCCGTTGCGGTTATGTACACCTCGCAGGTTACTCTTGCGAAAATAACAAATCCCTCGCTTAAGATAGTTTATCCTGAGGAGGGCGTTGGTCTCGGAATCATGGCGGGCTTCATCCCGTCCGATGCACCGAACGCGGAAGCCGCATATAAGTTCCTTGACTATATCCTTAATGCGGAAAACGGCGCTAAGTGCTTCGAGCATCTCGGCTATTACTGCACATATTCCGCTTCCGAGGAGTACATCTCCGATGAATATAAGGATTTTCTTACGCTTCCCGACGGAATTGACATGAGCAAATCGGAAATGATCGAAATGATCGGCGCAGACGCGGATGAAGCGCACATGGCGGCATGGGTCGCATTCAAATCGCTCTGCGAATAAGAGCTTGTAAAATAACAAATCGGAGATTGATATGAGCCGTATTTTTAAGCTTAGTCTTACGCTTGTTTTGTTGACATCTTTGCTTGTTGTTTCCGCGATGCTTTCCGGTTGCGGAGACGGCGGCGACGGAGACAACGGCGATACGACCGAATACATCTATGTTCCCGAATCAACAACATCTGACGGAATCATCGCGCCTGAGCAGGCGGGAGAGGGAATCTGCTTCCTTAACAGCTTTGCAAAGGTTGGAGTTGAGCTTGTTTGTCACGGCTATCCTAAGGATGTGACGTACAATTGGACGATCGTGCACATGACAAACGGCGAAAAAGAAACATTTTCAAACACGACAGGCGTTTATACACCCGTCGAGTCGGATCTTGAGTCGATGATAACTGTTTCCGTTGACGGTCAGGATGATCTGTCTATATATTGCAGTGATCTCCCCGTGCTTTACTTTACCGGTGACGCAAAATATAAGTCGATTTCTAAGGCGCAGTATTCGGATGTGTATTTGACGATGCAGGGCAATTCGTACATCCAAACGGGACTTTATGAGGGAAACGCCAAGCTGAAGCTTCGCGGAAATTCGACTGCAAATCTCGATAAACGTCCATTTAAGCTCAAGCTTTCGTCAAAGGAAAATATGCTCGGAATGGCGGAAGGCGTAAGCAAGCACTGGGTTTTGCTCGCAAATGCGATCGACCATACCTTGATGCGAAATAAGCTGCTGTACGACTTCTCCGGAGCGATCGGTACGGAATATTATACGACGAGCGAAAATGTCGTTTTGATCTATAACGGCGAATATTGCGGCGTATATCAGCTCTGCGAGCAGATCAGGATTGCGAAGGATCGAGTTGATGTTTTCGATTGGGACGGAGTCGCCGGCGATATTGCCGAAAAGCTTGCGAAAAAGCTGCTTGACGACGGAAAAATCGCGTCCGACGAGCTTGACGCAACGACTGATGATATTGAGTCTGTTTTGAAGAACAATTGGAGCTGGATCGACAGCGGTAAATTCACGTACGAACGAAAGCGCTATACGCTTTCATCGTTGGGAGTTACATTGCCTGCGACAACGGGCGGCTACCTTATGGAAATGGACTTTTACAGTCAGGGAAACAACGCGCTTGCGCGGCTTGAGTCTGCGTATCGTCAGCCCCTTTACTTCAGCGGCCCCGAATGTGAAAGCGAGGAAGCGGCAAAATCCTTTATGGAGACGTCGCTTTATCAAAACGCGTACAAGTTTATGCAAAGCTTCGAATATGCACTGCACAGCGACGATTTTGTGTTCAGAACCTCCGATACTCACTATTGGGGAAGCGGCTGGGGTTTATGGGGCGATTGGTGGGATGATTCCGACGCCACCGATAACTACGGATATACATATTACATCGTCGATTACGACGATGAGGAGCACGACGGTTGGCATTATTCCGAATTTTTCGACATGGGCAGCCTCGTAAACAACTTCATTTTCTGTGAGTTTGCGATGAACTGGGACAGCATGAAGAACAGCTTCTTCTACTATAAGGACGTTGACGGCAAGGCGAAGATAGGCCCGCAGTGGGACTTCGACTGGGCATGGGGTAACATCAATATGTATAATATTGATACGAATTATCCCGAATCATGGCACACGACGGAGGATGCGTTTACGGTAGAGCAATATTATCAGAAGGTTCAGTGGAACCGTATGCTCATCCGTGACCCGTATTTCCTTGCGCTTGCGTACGAAAAATACAATGAGATCAGAGATACCGTTATCGAGGACGTGATAAAGGACGGCGGCAAGATCGACACGTATATGAAAACGCTTCGTACATCTGCGCTTGCAAACGATTATAAATGGAAAAAGACATACAAGTCCTATCGCGGAGAGGAATACGATGACGCTTGCGCGAGTATGCTTGACTTTGTTGAAACGAGAATTGCTTGGCTTGACGAGCAATTTGAGTCGATGGATACTTTCGTCGAATCCCTCGGATATTATAAGACATCCTCAAAGCTGAAGGTGGAGGAGGTTACTGTCGGCGAAAAGGAAACGACTGTAACTGCGTCTGTAACGGACAACAAAATAACAAAGGTTACCTTCCAGCTTAACGGAACAAATTTTGTTACTGTTGAGGTCAAGGACGGAAAGGCAACGGCTGTGTTCCAAAATTCCGCGCTTAACGACGAAAAGATCAACTGTGTTGAGATAAAGGCGCGCAACAAGTTCGGAAATTATATGTACAACAGCACATATTCGAACGAGGGCGTATATAATCTCGTTTATTCGAATTACAAAACCTTCGAAAAATAAAATTTTTGGCGGATTGAAACATGATTGATTTTTACGAAAAAATAAAGGGCGAAGCCGCGGCTGTCACGCGTGAGCTGATTGAAAAAGCAAAGCTTAAAAGCGGCGACGTGATCGTTGTCGGGTGCTCGTCGAGCGAGGTCGCCGGCGAAAGGATCGGCACGGCGTCGAGCTATGAAACGGCAAAGGCGCTCTTTGAGGGGATCTGCGGCGAGACGAAACGAGACGGGATCTATCTTGCGGCGCAATGCTGCGAGCATTTGAACCGTGCGCTCATAGTCGAAAAAGCGCTTGCGCGTCGCGACAGACTTGAGATAGTCAACGTCGTGCCGCAGCCCAAGGCGGGAGGCTCGTTTGCGACGGCGGCGTATGCTTTGTTTGACGAGCCCGCCGCAGTCGAGGCGATAAACGCGGATGCCGGACTTGACATCGGAGATACGCTGATCGGTATGCATTTGAAGTCGGTGGCGGTGCCGTTGCGCTTGTCCTTGACCGAGATCGGAAGCGCACATCTGACAGCGGCGCGTGTCCGCGCCAAGTTTGTTGGCGGCGCAAGAGCCGTGTACGACGAAAATTTGATGTAAAAAAGACGATCCCCTGTCCCGTTTTAGGGACAGGGGATGTTTTTTTTATTCGATATAGAACATGATTTTTGTGACGTATTCCTTTTCGTCGCCGGTGGATAGATAGTCGTTTACTGCAAATTCGTATGAGTCGGAGATGATCTTGATCCCGTTTTTTCGGCAGTATTCGAGTATTCGCTCGTACGAAACGCCGATTGAGGCGTAATCGCCGACGTGATAGGAGCAAACGCATTTTTCGGCAGACAGCTCCCGTATGCCGGAAAGACTGTCCACCTTTTCGATGGGCAAAAAAACAAACGAAGCTTCCGTGTATTTTTCGGCTTGTATCTTTTCGTAGGGGATGATGGCGCCGCTCTGAAAATAGATCGGTAATCGTTCACCGAACGAACGTACAAAGCATTTTTTCGTTGCGAGGCTGACGTCCTCAAGCGAATACGGCGGAGACACTTCTTCAAGCAGAATGCACCTTGCACGGGCAGTTTCGATCGTTACAAGCTCGGTGCTTTCCTTTATCGAAATGATGTGCTCAAGCTCGCGGCAGCGATCCTCGACGCGGCTTTTCGTCATTTGCAGCTCCTCGATCTGAGTGTTTATTACGTCGAGCTGATTTCTGAGCGCAACGATGGAGTTGTTGATCGTGTAGCTTTTCATGTGAGACTTGATCTCGTCAAGCGAAAATCCGATTCGTTTCATAATGCAGATCGTGTCGAGATAGTCAAGCTGATTTGAGGTGTAATATCTGTAACCGTTTGACGGATCTACGTAGGCGGGCTTGAAAAGTCCTATTTTGTCATAGAAAATAAGCGTTTGACGTGAAATGTTTTGATGCTGTGACAGCTCCCCGATCGAAAATAAATTTTTCATCATTCCCTCTTGACTTTATATTTACTATACAGTTTATAATACAATAATATCGTCAAATAATCAAGGAGATATCAAATTGAAAAAACATATACAGGCGTTTTTCGGCAAGCTGATCGAAGGTTTTACTGTCAAAAAGGTGCTTTTGATTGTTCTCGGCGCCGCAATATGCTCGTTTGGCATACATAACATCCATCAGCGAACAAACATCACGGAGGGCGGCATCATCGGCTTTATGCTCCTCATCGAGCATTGGCTCAAATTTTCACCGGCGTATATTACGCCTGTTTTGGACATCACCTGCTATGTGCTTGCGTTCAAATTTTTGGGCGCGAGATTTATAAAAATATCGGTTTTTTCGACGCTTTGCGTGTCCGGCTTTTATAAGGTGTGGGAAGTGTTTCCGCCGATGCTGCCGGATCTGTCGAGCCATCCGCTTGCAGCCGCTGTGCTCGGCGGCATCTTTGTTGGTGTCGGCGTTGGCTTGATAATCAGGCAGGGCGGATCGAGCGGCGGAGACGATGCTCTCGCGCTGACGCTTTCGCATACGCTCAATTGGAAGCTTTCGCGGACGTACCTTTTTACGGACGTCACTGTTCTTCTGCTCTCGCTTTCATACATACCGCTCAAACGTATCCTTTTTTCCCTCGTCACCGTTACGATATCGTCGAATTTGATTGATGTTATCAAGGATTATAAGCCTGCGAGCTCGCGAAAAGAAGAAACAACAACGGAGTAGGAAATTATTCAAAATAAATCAGCATTTGCTGATATAAATAATATGTTGAAGCATCGTATTCTTCAAATTTATCGGTGAAAGAATTGTAGCTTTCGGAATTGTACAAAATAAGATCTGTGAATTTTATGTAATCATTGTAAAAATCTTTTAATGAGTCGTAAGCGTCTGCATATTTTTTCGGCGGCTCTTTGAGTTTGCGCATTAATTCTAAGGCTTCATACTGATCGGATGATATTTTATCGCAAAGCGCAATGAAATCCGGATCGTCCTCTAATTTATAAAGAGCATCATTGAAATCTTCAAAAAATACGCCGTTTTCCATGGTGTATTTGTCCGTTTTGGTATCATTGATTTGCCAAATCGAGTTGTGCCAAACTTTTTTTATTAAATTTCCCGCCGTTTCAAGATCGGCACAACTGTATTCTATTATGTAAATTGCATCTATAAGATTTGAATAATATTCAGCTTCGGCTTGCTGGACTAACTCCCAAGTGTCAACAGTTTCAGGTTCCGCATTGATGGTGGTTTCCGCTTTGGTATCAATGATGTCAGAAGCATCATTGCTGTTTGTTTCTTCGAAATTCGAAGCACCGATGTTTGTATCTGAGTTGGTGTTGCTGTCTTTGTCGCAAGCAACAAACAATACGGAAACCAAGATAATGATTGAGATTGCTAAGATCGATTTGAGTTTCATTTCATTTTCTCCTTAATTAAGCTAATTATTCAAAATACATTAGCATTTGCTTATATAAATAAGCTGTTGAGTCGTCATATTCTTTAAACTTTTCTGTAAAAGAATTGTAGCTTTCGGAATAGTACAAAATAAGATTTGTGAACTTGATGTACTCGCTGTAATAATCTTTTATCACGGCGTATGCATCTGCATATTTTTTCGGCGGTTCGTTGAGCTTACGCATTAAATCTATGACTTCATATTGATTGGATGATATTTTGTCGCAAAGCGCAATGAAATCCGGATCGTTATCTAATTTATAAAGAGCATCGTTGAAATCTTCAAAAAATACGCCGTTTTCCATGGTGTATTTGTCCGTTTCGGGATCGTGTTCTTCGTAAATTGAGTTATACCATACTTTGGATATCAAATTTCCTGCTTTTTCCGCATCTACGCATCCGTCAAGGATAGTGTAAGTTGCGTCTACAAGATTCAAGTAATATTCATAATACTTTAAAAACAAGCTTGCTGATATGATAAGCGCTAACAATACTGTTATGATTATTTTTCGACGTTGATTGCAGCGTGTGGCTTTGTTTATAGCTTCAATAATTTTTATTTTTTCTTTGTTTTCGGGGGAATTTTCTTTGACTTCAGCTCCGCAGTTGAGGCAAACGCTGAAGCCGTCTAAAATGAGTGAGCCACATTTCTTGCAATACATGATTTTCCTCCTGAAGCGTATAAAAAAAGTGCGGCTACCGAAGTAACCGCACAAAAAACGCAAACTCCGATAGTCGCCAAACCAACTGAAAAACAGCAAGGATAGTTCCGTTTCTGCCCATTCAGTAGGAATTTGCATTTTTATCAAATTCGAGAGAATGAGAAAAAGAGAACTATTCCGCTAAAAACAGTCCTTGCAATGCTATTCAGTTGGTTTGGCATCTTTATTATGCAACAAATAAATGTAAAAAGCAATATAAAAAAGAAAAAACTCTCGAAAAATCGAGAGTTTTTGTATAAAATAGTGATTATCTCTTTGAGAACTGGCTTGCGCGACGTGCCTTCTTGAGACCGTACTTCTTTCTCTCGACCATACGAGGGTCGCGGCGAAGGAAGCCTGCCTTCTTGAGGGCGGGGCGGAAGCTTTCGTCTGCCTGACAAAGAGCACGTGCAAGTCCGTGACGGATTGCGCCTGCCTGTCCGGAATAACCGCCGCCGTGAACGAGAGCGATGATATCGAACTTGCCTTCTGTATCGGTTACAGCGAAGGGCTGGTTAACGATGAGCTTGAGAGTATCGAGGCCGAAATAATTGTCAATGTCGCGACCGTTGATGGTTACAACACCGGAGCCGGGAACGATGCGAACGCGGGCAACAGAGCTTTTTCTTCTGCCTGTGCCGTAGAAATAGGGCTTAGCGCTTGTATACATTTATGCGTCCTCCTTGATTATGCTTCGTAAGCTTCGGGCTTCTGAGCCTGATGCTTGTGATCTGCGCCGCGGTAAACGTGCAGACGAGTGAGGGACTTGGCACCGATAGAGTTCTTGGGGAG
>CAZOMK010000032.1:0-13244 GCA_964580615.1 uncultured Lachnospiraceae bacterium
CCTCGGATTCGATCTCCTCAATGCCCGCCGTATCGGTTGCGATGCCTATTCCGTTCGTTTCGAGCGTATCGTAAAGCTCCTCGATCTTATCAAGATCGTTTTCCGCAAAATCCTCATCCTCAAACGCGCGCTCTATGTCGCTTTGCGTAAGAGTTCCCCGAGCCTTGCCCTTTTCGATAAGATCGAAGTTCTTGATTTCTTTCTTTTCAGTGTCCATTTTTACCTCCGAAGCCGCAACTGCGTCGGCTTTTACTGATGTATATGTATTATTTTTTACTGTTTTCGTTTCGCAAACGTCTTATGGCATCAAACGCGTCCTCCTCTTTGTGTTCGCGTTTGCCGCGTTCGCTTTTCAGTGCCGCAACGTTTGCAAGATAGACGCTCATATCGTTTGAAAGCTTACGTCTGTCAAGCGCAAGCTTCGTTATTCGCGAAATCTCCTCCGGATTGAAGGTCTCCGCAAGCGCCGCCTGATCAAAAGCTCCGTTTTCGGCATATATATCGGAAATCGCCTTAAAGACTCGCGTGCCGAACTCGGTGCCGAACTCGGACTCACGCAGACCGCCGTCACCGTCCGTCATTGCCGTTTTGATGTATTCCGGATATGCGACGAGCATACCGAGCACCGCCTCCTCACAGCTTGCGAGACGCAGTTGGGTAAGCTTGTCTTTGTTTATCCTGTCGCCGTAGCCGGCTGCTTCGCGGCGCATCTCCTCGGACTCTTCCTTTTTACGTGCCCGCTGTTTTTTATTTATAATGATCAAAACATCGTGCTTTATACTGTCCTCGGAAAGCGACAGCGTTTTCGCCGCCTGCGATATATATATATCCCTCTCGACGCTGCTGTAAATTCCAGCAATGTATTCGTTGATCTCACGAACGGCACGCAGCTTGTCCTCGTCGGAATCGACGTCATATTTCGCAAGGATGCTGTCCATGACATGACCGAAGCGCGTCGCGCTTCCCGCAAGTGCGTCGCGGAACTTTTCCACGCCGAATTTTTTTATGTACTCGTCCGGGTCCTTCGCACCCTTCAGCCGCAGGACTCGAACGTCAAGCCCCGTTTCGGTCAAAATATCTATCGCACGGGACGCCGCACGTTTTCCGGCTTCGTCGCTGTCGTAGGAAATGATGACTCGTTTCGTATGCTTCGCCATAAGACGCGCCTGCTCCGGCGTAAGCGCGGTGCCGAGAGTCGCAACAGCGTTTTCGACGCCTGCGTTATGAAGCGCGATAACGTCCATGTATCCCTCGCATAGAATCAGCTCCTCCGAGCAGTGCTCCTTGGCGTAGTTCAGCGCATACAAATTCTTTCGTTTTTTGAACACGGGCGTGTCAGACGAATTCAAATATTTAGGCTCGCCCTGCCCCATTATACGTCCTCCGAACGCGACAACGCGCCCAGACGTATCAAGTATCGGAAACATGACTCTGCCGCGGAACATATCAAACGTTTTTTTCGTTTGTTCGCTTGTTTTCCGCAGAAATCCCGCCTGCATTTCCCTTTCGGAATAGCCTTTTTGCCGCAAATGATTGCTCACTTCGTCAAAGCTGTCCGGCGCGAAGCCGAGCCCGAACCGCTTTATGACAGACTGTGACAGCTTGCGCTGTTTAACGAGATATTCTCGCGCCGCCGCGCCCTTTCGCTCGTCAAAAAGGCAATCGCGGTAAAACTTTGCCGCTTCGCGATTCATATCGTAAATTCGTTTTCTCGGAACCTCGTTCGGATCGACAGCTCCGCTTGCGTCCGGAAGCTTTACGCCCGCGCGATCCGCGAGCATTGTCAGAGCCTCGACGTACGAAAGATTTTCTATATTCATAACAAACGAAACGACGTCTCCACCCGCTCCGCAGCCGAAGCAATAATAGCTTTGTGTTGCCGGAAAAACAGTGAAGGACGGAGTACGCTCCGAATGAAACGGGCACGAGCCCGAAAAATTGCTTCCCGCTCGCTTTAAGGAAACGTACCGAGAGATCACTTCTTCAATATCGTTTCGTTCCTTGATCTCCTCGATAACGCTTACCGGTATCATCGGCATTGCTCTGCTCCTTTCCCGACATTATTTACATCAAAGCAAGTCATTAAAAATCAGAGCTTCCTCTCCAAGCCTCCGGAATAAAGAGCTCTCTGTACTTATCAACCGCATATCTGTCCGTCATTGCGGAAATAAAATCGCAAACGGAGCGCTCCACGCCCTCTGTTTCACAATTTCCGTAATAAAACTGCGGCATCGTCTCCGGATGCTTAACGTAATATTCATAAAGTCTCGCGACGAGCTCCTGAGCCTTCGCCTCCTCGACTTTAGCAACGCTGTCTATGTAAACTCTGTCGAAAAGGAACTTGCGAAGCTCCATTGTCGCCTCATACACGTCCTTTTTCATGCTGATCTCCGGCTTATCCGTTGAGCTTTCGATAAGCGCCGTGACCATTGTATTTATTCTAACTCCGTGCGTCTCTCCGAGCACGTCGCGCAGATGCTTCGGTATATCGTCGATGATAAGTATTTTGCCCGCGACAGCATCGTCGATATCATGATTTATGTACGCGATCCTGTCGGCATATTTTACAACGACGCCCTCAAGCGTTGACGCCATGTTATCGCCCGAATGATTAAGTATACCGTCGCGCACCTCCCACGTAAGATTAAGTCCCTTGCCGTTTTTTTCGAGGAACTCAACGACTCTGAGACTCTGCTTATAGTGTGTGAAGGCGGGATCGTAGCATTTCTGCATGACGACCTCACCGGCGTGACCGAACGGAGTATGTCCGAGGTCGTGACCGAGTGCGGCAGCCTCCGCGAGATCCTCATTGAGCCTTAAAGCGCGGCAGATGATACGTGCGATCTGCGTGACCTCAAGGGTATGGGTCATTCTTGTTCGGTAGTGCTCATCCATCGGGAAAAGGAACACCTGAGTCTTATGCATAAGACGTCTGAAGGATTTACTGTGAAGGATTTTATCGCGATCTCGCTGAAATTCCGTTCTGTTTATGCACGGAACGTACGGATGATCGCGTCCGCGCGTATTTTCGGTCAAAAACGCATAGGGCGAAAGAAAGGAATGCTCTCTTTCCAGAAATATATCGCAAACATTTTTGTTTTCCGGCATAATAACACCTCCGATTTTATTCCGATTCAAATATAATATACGCAAGCATTTTAAAAAACACTTGCGTATACATTGATTTTTTTGATTTTTTCGAGAAAAAACCGTTTTATGCATCAAATCTTTCGCCTGTTACGGTGAATTTTATGCGTCCCGCGCCGATTTCGGCGGTTCTTCGCGCGAGCTCATCAGTCAAAGCGTGCTTGACCGCACCGCGAAGCGAGACCTGCGCGCCAAAATCGACCGAATCGACCTTGGCACCGAGCCGCGGAAGCTCATAATCGAGCTTTTGATAATCGGAATACGAGCATTCGACGGAAAATTCGTCAAAGCATTCATAGGTCACTATTTCCGCCGCTTCGACGGCGCGCTTTGCGCCCTCCGTATACGCGCGGACAAGTCCGCCCGTGCCGAGCAAAATTCCCCCGAAATAACGAGTGACGACAACGACAACATCGACAGCGCCCGACATTTTTATGACGTTAAGTATGGGGATCCCCGCTGTTCCCTGCGGCTCTCCGTCGTCTGAAAAGCGTGCAATATTGGACTGTGCAAGCGAGTACGCCCAGCAGTTGTGTCTTGCATCGAAATATTCTTTTTTAACGGAGGTGATGAATTCCTTCGCCTCTTCCTCCGTCGTCACGCGTCTTGCGTGCGAAATAAAGACGGATTTCTTTTCCTCGAAGCTTTCGCGGGAATCGTGTCGGACAGTTGTATACGTCCTTACCTCCGGCTCCTTTACCGCTTCCTTTTTTTTCACCGAATTAAAGCTCCTTTTACCGTTTTATTCAACAAGATAATCTTTAAGCTGACCGATAACGGCTTCGTCGATGATGGCAGTAACGCGCACCGTTCCGTCGGGCAGATAGTCCGTTTCTTTCACCTCGCCGGATCTGTAAAGCTTCGCGACGAGTCCCGATGCCTGCGACGGAAACGAGAACACCGAGACGCGCTTGAACGATCTGATGACAGATTCGAGCTCGTTAAGCATCGTTTCGACGCCCTTTCCCGTTGACGCCGAAATATAGACCGATTTTTTGCCCGCTGAGACGCGCGGTACAGAGCTTGCCGTTTTATCGCATTTATTAAATACGTAGATCGTAGGCTTGTTTTCCGCGCCGAGCGAGGTCAAAAGCTCCTCGGTGACAGCGATATGAGCCTCGTATTCGGGATCCGACGCGTCAACGACGATCAAAATAATGTCCGCGTAGACAGCCTCGTCAAGCGTCGAGCGGAACGCCTTTATAAGATGGTGCGGAAGCTTACGTATAAATCCGACAGTATCAGTGAGGAGTATTTCAACGCCGGACGGCAGACGGAATTTACGTGTTGTCGGGTCAAGCGTCGCAAAAAGCTTATCCTCGGCAAGAATTCCCGCGTCGGTAAGACGGTTGAGGAGAGTTGACTTTCCCGCATTCGTATATCCGACAATGGAGACGCGCAAAAGTCCGCTTCTGTCGCGCGCGGCGCGCATCGTCGAGCGTGTACGTTCAAGCTCACGTATCTCCGATTCAAGCGCGGCGATCCTCGTTTTCATGCGTCGTCTGTCGATTTCGAGCTTTGTTTCGCCGGGACCTCTCGTACCGATCGGATTTCCGCCGACTGCGCCCTGTCGGGACATTTCCGTTCCGTGACCGGTAAGTCGCGGTGCGGAATATTTGAGCTGTGCAAGCTCTACCTGAAGCTTACCCTCTCCCGTAACGGCGTGACGCGCGAAAATATCGAGTATAAGCATACTTCTGTCGATAACAGTAACGTCGTCTCCAAGCTCGTCCTCGATATTTCTTATCTGAGACGGTGAAAGCTCATCGTCAAAAACGACAAGATCAAGTTCTTCGTTTTTGCATATTTCCGCAAGCTCGGTGACTTTGCCCGATCCGATATACGTGCGTTTGTCGGG
Organism: uncultured Lachnospiraceae bacterium; assembly: GCA_964580615.1. Taxonomy (GTDB): domain Bacteria; phylum Bacillota; class Clostridia; order Oscillospirales; family CAG-272; genus DTU064. The sequence continues at coordinate 5,006 of CAZOMK010000032.1, forward strand.
CGAAACTCTCGCCTGAGTCACACGTACCAAAACGTCCGCTCCCGCGGTATCGGCAAGAGAAACAAGCTCGTCGAGCGAGATGTCGATGTCCTCCTCAGTTACGTGATAGCCGTCATAAACGCCGACTATCGCCGCACGGCGGCGCAATTCTTCTGTTTTTTCGAGCATTTCATCTTTCATATACGCATTCCTCCGTTTCATGGTTAAAAAATAAAAAGAAAGGTGTTACACGACAAAATGCGCGTGTAACACCTCGGCTGCACATATTACAGATATGCGAAATTACTTATTTCTTGCCCTCAAGACGACGCTTGAACTTATCAACACGTCCGCCCGCGTCAACAAACTTCTGCTTACCCGTGAAGAACGGATGGCACTTGGAGCAAATTTCAACGCGCATATCGCCCTTGGTGGATTTCGTTACGACAGTCTCGCCGCAAGCGCATTTAATGGTGCATTCTTTATAATCAGGATGGATACCCTTTTTCATTGCCGTATTTCCCTTCTGTAATATTTTCATTCACAATGCTTTGTATTATAGCACAGTTTTTTTGATTTGACAAGAGGTTTTTTATATTTTTTTTATTTTTTTTGAAACATTCTCTCCGTCGATCATTCCGCGCAGCTCCTTGAGTATTTTTTTCTCAAGCCGCGAAATATACGACTGCGATATTCCCATCATATCCGCAACCTCAGCCTGAGTTCTTTCTCTGCCGCCCGACAGCCCGAATCGCAAAGTTATTATCACCCGTTCCCTTTCCGGCAAGCTCTCGACGGCGCGGCGCAAAAGCTTATAATCCTCGTCATGCTCAACAGCGTCGTACACCTCATCCTCTCCCGAAAAAAGCACGTCCGACAAAAGAAGCTCGTTGCCATCCCAATCGACCCTAAGCGGCTCGTCAATCGAAAGCTCCACCCGTCTTGACGAATTCTTACGTATAAACATAAGTATCTCGTTTTCGATGCATCGCGACGCGTATGTCGCAAGCTTGATGTTTTTGCACGGATCAAACGTATTAATGGCTTTTATCAATCCTATCGTACCTATGCTTATCAGATCCTCGATATCTATACCGGTGTTTTCGAATTTTTTCGCGATATACACGACGAGTCTCAGATTTCGCTCGATCAGCACACGCGACGATGACTCATCGCTTCCGAGACTGCTCAAAAGCTTCGCCTCTTCCTCTGCGGAAAGCGGCGGCGGAAGCGTATCGGCTCCGTTTATGTAATACTGCTCTCCGTCGCGTAAAAAATCAAGCAGTCTGCGGACGGCGTCGCGCAAATGATACAAAAAAAGAGTAAGCTTATATCCGAAATCGCGTTTCATTCTTTTCTCCTTATCATATCAGCTCGGACGGAATGATCGCATCACAGCCGCCGAAGCTGTTTTTTTCGCGTGACAGCGCAAGAAAGCACGATATTTCCCGGAAGCGTCCTTTTTTCGTCTCAACGGACGCGGAATCCGGTCTGTAGCCGAGCAAGATCGCATTGCCCGAAACGCCGGAAACGGGCAACAGCCGCACACGCGTCATATCGCGTGCGTCAAGCTCGGTAACGTCCGTTTTTTCGCTTTTCGCCGCTTCATAAACAGCGGCGGGAAGTATCGCTTTGAGCGCATCGGCTCGGACTATGAGGACGGGATATCCGGACAGCGGCTCCTTTACAAAGCTTCCGCTGTCTGCGAGCGCATCAAGCGTAAGCGAGCTTCCGTCGATCGTCAGCCTTACAAGTCTTTTGACAGTAATGCATCTCTTTTTCGCCACCTTTACGGATATTGACGTCAGCAGTGTCGCCGCCGCAGCAACGGCAAATACAGCCGCATCTGCGTTCGGGTCTGCCTCAAGCGCGCCGCGATATCCGACTCCGAGCGAGCATATTGCGGAAACGGCGCCGCCGATCGCTGTCCCGACGGAAAAAAGCAACACAGCGGATATCAAATATCCGACAAATCCCGCCCTCTTGTAGGCACAAACACACATAAGGAAGGTGACTGCCGCCGAAGAAAGCACATAAAACGCGCCCTTCATATCGAAAACGAGCGCCGAAACGGCAAAAGTCGCGCCTGCGGCTGCCGCGGCAATCATTCGAAGCGTCGAGCTCGAATGAGACATCAAACGTCCCGTTATGTACAGCGTCACATAATCCAAGCTGAAATTGACCAAAAAAAGCACATCGGCATATACGGTCATTGTTTATACCACCTTTCGTCCGTGCAAGAAAAGTATAAGCCTTCCGTCGTGCGAGAGTAGTCGCAAACGGAAGGCTTTTTGGTTCTATTTAGGACGATTTAGGTCGGCGGCGGGTCAAACCGTCAATTCACCGTCGTTTTTTAATCTTCTCGCCTCGACGCAGTAACGGATATCGCCGTATACGTCGCCGTCGGCAAGATCGGCAAGCTCAACGAGCGCATAGCGCGCGGCGTGTGTCTTTTTTTCGCTTTCGGGGAGGTTCTTTTTGACGTACTCCCACCATTCCTTTGCCGCGGCAAGCTCATTTTGACCGACAGCAACCTTTATCCGATCAGGTGTGAGGCTTGATATTTCTTCGCGCAAGCGTTCGCATTCGTCGGCGTCGATTCCGTATCCGACGATCCTGTCGCCGCAGTCGTAGAGCGAAAAATCATAAAGCGGGCGACTGTCGTGCGTCACGCCGTCCGTAACCTTACGCTCACCGTCGAGCAAGATCACGGCGCATGAAAATTCTATCGGCGCGCCGGCACGGATATGTACGCGCGAATCGACAAGCTTAATATCAATGTTCTCGCCGCAACGCACGGGCGCATCAGCCTCCGGCTTATAATCATATTCGTCAAGATCAAGCGCGCAAACAATGCTTCTTCTCGTTTTACCGTCAGCGCCCGTTCTTTCAACAGCCGTCATACCGAACGGCACCGACTCAATGTAATTATAAAGATAATTTCTCATTGCGGTATTTACGCGGACTGTCTGCGACGGAACAAGCGAACGAAGCCGCGCTTGCGGCACGTTGCAGTGAAGCGCAGACGGAGCCTCGCCTATGAAGCGTTCGACTTTTTCGATCTGCTCCGTGCAATTCGGCGTCTCACGAAAATCGAAAACGCTCCATCGCTCAAAATCGGTGCCGCGCGGCGGAAGGAGTATCACCGTCGGGCCAAATGCATTGTACATTCGTGTCTTTACGTTGTTCATTGTTATTTCCATTTATCCGGCTCATCCTTGGCAAGCTGTGCTCTGATATCGTCAATGAGGCGCTCCGTTCTGATCACCGTTCCCTCGGAGGAGAGGTGATAGTTCGTTCCGGACATATATCTGCCGTTGAAGATATAATCCTCGATTGAAGAAATGACAGTAATATCAAGATTATCGGATATGTAGTTTTGATATCTTGTTCTGTGCGTCTGCTTTTTTGCGCCGCCCGCAAGCGCGTTCTTGTTCAAGCTCGGGAACGAGAAATACGTTTTCGCGCCCGTTTCGTTGCACTTGTCTATTACCGAATTGATGTTATCGACATTGATATGATCGGTATCGAGCGAATAGGTGCCCTGAGATCCGATAAAGCTGTTGCTTTCACCGTTTCTGTACCACGAGTTATCGCCGTATCTGTCTATGCCGCTCCAATAATCGGTATACGAGGTTTTCGACATCCACTGACGAGTTGCGTTAAAATCGCGGAATGTATCGAAAACGCCGACGTAATCGCGAATATCGACGTATGTAACGCTCGCGTATGCCGCCTCGAAGAACTGCCACATAATCGGATTCCACTCATTTGTTCCGAGCTGAAATTCGTTCGGTTCGGGCAAGAACAGAAAAATGTCGTCTTCATCAAGGAAGTTTGAGATAAGATCTATGAAGAACATTCCGCAGGTCTGATAGTGGAGCGAATAGTCAACAATATAATATTCGCCGTTGAGTCCTTCCTCAAGCTGTTCGGAATAGATTCCGTACGTTCCGTTCGATCCGGAGGTAAAGACAAGCTTCGGCAGGTCGTGCTCATACGCATACATCAAGCGTTCAAACTTGATCGAATACGTGCCGTGGTCGGACTGCTGATATTTCGGACGCGACGCCGCGTTGACGTAAAGCGTCGAGAACGACTTGCATTTGTAAAACGAATCGTCCGAGACTTCCGTTACCGTGTCGGGCATATACAGCTTTTCAAGCTTGCACGCCGAAAAAGCGTCGTCCTCGATCGTTGTCAGTGTTGACGGCAGAATAACGGTTGTCGCCGCTGTCTTTGTGAAGGCGCCGCTTGCTATTTCGGTTACCTTTTTGCCCTTGATGCGGTCGGGAACGACTACTGTTTCGTCGTCTCCGTTATACGCCAAAATCGTCATGTATTTGCCGTTTGACTCATATTCGAAGTCCGAAGCATCGCTTTCCTTTGCCCACATACAGTAAAGGTCAACGATCTTTTCGTCAGTAACTATGTTCCAGCCGAGACCGAAATATCTGCCGGAACCGTCAGCTTCCGTATTGTAGCCGTAAAGGATATAGTCCTCGCGCTCGAAATATTCAAGATCGGGGAGAGTATTCGCATAGAAATGGAAGTCATCCTCAACTGTCACAACGTAAATATCGGAATCGTTTTCGGTAACGATACCGCCGTTGGCATGGTATTTTATAACGGAGGAATCCTCTGTTATAAAGTTAGCGTAAAGCTTAATATCGGAGGCAATATTGAATTTGTAAAGGCGATCGGAACAGACGACGGTACCGCCGTTCTCTATCGACTTTTCCTCTGACCATCCGGCAAAAATATAGCCCGAATCGACCTGCGCCATAACAGTGACCTCGTCATCCTCACGGACAGTCACGTTTTTCGCGTTTGTCGCTCTTCCGCCCTCAGTCGCGCTGACGGAATACGTGCAATCGTAATATTCGCGGACGACAGTTTTGACGGTAACGGGAAAATAGACGGAGTCAATGATTATTTTTCCGTCCTTATAGTAAGCGCCTCCCGTTGCGGACGCAACCTTCATTCCGTCCGGGATCGAGACCTCAAACTCCGCCGCCTCGCCCGCTTTTACAGATATAACATTTTCGCCTGTTACAGTCAGATTTTCGCTGTCCGCAAGCATTACACGCACGGAATAATCAAGCTCTCCGTCCGCGCATCCGACAGCAAAAGCAGAAATTATCAGGCACATTATTGCCGCAATGAGTATTTTTTTGCTTTTTTTCATTTCCGTCACCGTAATAAATTCGATTTGATATTTAAGTATACCATACAAAAGTGCATTTAATCAATAGTTTTTCGTCAATATTGATAAAAATAAAAAAAACAAACGCAGAAAAACTGCGTTTGTTTTTTTTATTTGAGCTTTGCGGCTTTTTTTATCGCATCGAAGGTTTCGTCGCTTATATCGTGCTCGATCTTGCACGCATCCTCGGACGCAATCTCCTCGCTGACGCCGAGACTGACGAAAAACTCCGTCAAGATGCGATGACGCTCGTAGGTTTTTTCGGCGATATGACGTCCCTGATCCGTTAAAACAAGGTGGCCGTTTTCCTCGACCGTAAGATATCCGCCGTTACGCAATATGCTTACAGCTCTGCTGACGCTCGGCTTCGAATATCCCATATACTCGCAAACGTCTATCGAGCGTACAGTTCGTTTTTCCTTTGTGAGGATGTATATTGTCTCAAGATACATCTCTCCCGATTCCTGTAAATGCACGGACAATACTCCTTTTCACATCATTATAGTGCAATTATTGTACCATATATTTGCGTTTTTTGCAAGCTATGCTTTTTCACGTTCGAAATAATATTTCGTATTATGTGAGCGGACGCTTTGAACAAGTCCGAGCGTAAGCCATGTCGCAAGCATGGACGATCCGCCGTAGCTGAGGAAAGGCATTGTAATGCCGATTACAGGCAGCATTCCGAGGCACATTCCCATGTTTTCCGTCGCCTGCGCTATCAGTATGGCGATAACTCCGGCGCAGATATACGATCCGGCGTCCTTACGCGACGTGCGCGCTATATGTATAATGCGGAATATCATAACGATCATAAGCAAAAGGTACAGCGCCGCGCCGACAAAGCCGAATTTTTCGCAAGTTACGGAAAAAAGAAAGTCCGTAGTTGCGACGGGAAGCGTTTTATACTCTGTGCCGCCGCTTATACCGGCGCCCCAAAATCCGCCTGCGGATATCGTTTCGATGCTCAATATAGCCTGATATCCGTATTTTATCGGGTCAAGATAAGGGTCAAATCCGCAAAGTATACGCATTTGCTGATATTCGGACAAATGCGGCCAAATATACGGAAACGCGATAACGGCAAAGCCTATCGCTCCCGCGAAGTACCAAAGCGAAAGTCCCGCCGAAAAAAGCATAACGGCGAAAATGCAAATAAAAACGAGCGTTGTTCCGAGGTCACCAGTCAAAAGCATCATACCGATGATGCTTCCGGCATGAACGAGCAGCGCCGCTATCGACTTAGGATGATTGATCTTTTCTTTAACGATATCCAAATGCTTTGAAAATGACAAAATAAACATCATTTTGACAAATTCGGACACCTGAACATTGATGGGACCGATTGGGATATACAGCTTTTGTCCGTCGTCCTGAGGGCTTTCTCCGAAGATCAAAACCAAAATGAGCGAAATGACGGAGGCGACGATCAGCGCCTTCCAGAATTTCGTTATTATCGCGTCGTAATCAAAGAGCGAGATAACTGTCATTCCGACAAATCCCGCACACGCCGCGAGGAACTGAACCAAAAACATCCTGCCCGAAAATCTGAAATCATTTCTCAAGCCGAACAGAGTCAGAACGGATATCATTGTCATTCCGAAGCCGCAGATAACTATGACGTAATCAAGCTTACCGAGCTTTTCCTTGAGCGATGTCGAAAAAACTTTCATATCCGTTCCCTCCGTTTCAATTGTTTTTCACCTTTGATCAATATGCAACGGCAAAGTATACCATTTCCTTTGCGGGCTTACCGCAGCAAGCGCATTTGTCGTCAAAATGCTCGCCGTCGAAGGGGATGCAGCGCGAGCCGACGCCCGTCTGCTCCTTGATCGAATCCTCGCAGGCTTCGTCTCCGCACCACATAAGGCGAACGAAGCCGTTGCCGTTTTCGGCAAGCGCGGACTTGATCTCATCTATGTTATGGCAGGTATACGTGTGAGCATCGCGGTTTGCTTTTGCTTTCGCGAGCATACCGTCATGAACCTCAACAAGCTTATTTTTAACTGTTTCGGCAATTCCGTCAAGAGATACGCCGAAGGTCTTTTCCATGTTATAGCGCGTTACAAGGACGCACTCGTTGTTCGCAAGATCACGCGGACCGACTTCGATTCTTATCGGAACGCCCTTCATTTCATATTCGGCGAACTTCCAGCCGGGAGACTGCGTATCGTCCGTATCAAGCTTGACTCTGATGCCTGCCGTCTTGAGCTGATCGCAGATCTCCGTGCACTTATCGAGCACGCCGGGCTTTTGCATCTGTATAGGCACGATAACTACCTGGATCGGTGCAACTGCGGGTGGAAGAACGAGACCGTTATTGTCGCCGTGCGTCATGATGATGCCGCCGATCATACGGGTCGTGCAGCCCCACGACGTCTGATGCGGATATACGAGCTTATTTTCCTTATCTGTGTACTGAATATCAAACGCGCGCGCAAATCCGTCGCCGAAGTAATGCGAGGTTGCCGCCTGAAGCGCCTTACCGTCATGCATGAGTGCTTCAATCGCGTAGGTGTCCTCTGCGCCCGCAAACTTATCGGAGGGCGTTTTTTTGCCCTTTACGACGGGTATCGCAAGATCGTTTTCGTGGAAGTCCGCGTAAACGTTGAGCATCTGCTCGGTCTCCGCAACGGCTTCCTCCTTTGTCGCGTGCATAGTATGACCCTCCTGCCACAAGAATTCACGAGAGCGAAGGAAGGGGCGAGTTGTTTTTTCCCATCTTACGACAGAGCACCACTGATTGTAAAGCTTGGGGAGATCTCTGTACGACTTGATAATATTCGCATAATGCTCGCAGAAAAGCGTTTCCGACGTCGGACGGACGCAAAGACGCTCCGCAAGCGGCTCCGAGCCGCCGTGAGTTACCCAAGCTACCTCAGGTGCAAAGCCTTCGACGTGATCCTTTTCCTTCTGAAGCAGGGATTCGGGAATAAACATCGGCATATACACGTTTTCGTGACCGAGCTCCTTGAATTTCGTGTCGAGAATTCTCTGGATATTTTCCCAGATCGCGTAGCCGTAGGGACGGATGATCATGCATCCGCGCACGCT
>CAZOMK010000033.1:0-13197 GCA_964580615.1 uncultured Lachnospiraceae bacterium
ATATATTCCTTGGATATTCCCTTTTCCTTTTCAAGTGCTTCCAAAGCCAAAAAAAGTTCGCTGTTCATTTCTGTAAGTTTCCTTTCAAAACTGTCATATCAGTTGAATTCTCCGAAATCAAACACGGAGCAAATCTTTGCACAATCGCTTCTTTTAACGGAAAAGCGCTCGCCGCCCTCCGGCAAGAAGCCGATCTCGTCATTTTCTTCATCGTAATCGACAATCTCGCCCTTAACTGACTTAACACCGTTTCTCGGTGCGAAGAATCTGAGCTCGATCGTTTCGCCCGTGTCCGTAAAGGAACGAATATGCGCAGGGCGCTTGAGCTCACGCTCAATTCCGGGAGACGAAACCTCAAGCCTGTACGAATTCTCTATCGGATCCGCTTCGTCTATTATCGGGTCGATCGTGCGATGGACAAGCTCGCAATCATCTATTGTTATGCCTTCAAATTTGTCGATGGTAATGCGAAGGAACCATTCTGAGCCTTCTTTTTCGAATTCAACATCCCAAACATCGAATCCGAGCCCGTTGATAACAGGCGTAAGCAATTCCTCGACAGCGCCGGCAATATTCTTTTTGCCGCCGTTTTGTTTTTTTGCCATAATCCCTCTTTGCGCCGCAGAGTGCGGCAAATGTTATCTTTGATATGTGAAAATTCCAAAAACAAAGAGCGGGTTGCCCCACTCTTGCTTCACATCCTTACTTCTTACGTCAATAAGTATATCACATACACCGTCGGTTTGCAATACTTTTTAAGAAAAATCTGTTTATTTTATTACTCTTTCCGCGGTTTTCGTGCGTCAAGCCGGTTTATTTTCATCCGCGAAAGACAAAAAGCTTGCTGAATACATAATTGACAACGACGACAACAACGGCGGCAACAAGCTTTGCCGTTATTTCGGAGGGATTCACACCGAAGATAACCTCCGGCAAGAGCTTGCCGAGCAAAAGAGTGCCCGCGTAGGTTATGACGAAATCAAGTCCGAGCGTCAAAAATCTGCCGGACGCGAACACGACAAGCTGACCGATGCCGGACGCCGACGCCTCGGAATCGGTAAACACCCATTTGCGATTTGTGAAAAAAGCAAACAACACCGCCGCGACCCATGAGATCACCTGCGACGCCGTATATATCGCGAAATATCCGCCGCTCGTAACGTCGGAAGCGTGCACCGACAAAAGCAGCCTTCCGCCGTACATCACCGAAAAATAGACGAGCCAGCTTACCGCTGTCGTGAGCACTCCGAAAACGAGGTAGAGTATAATTTCTTTGTTTTTATCGTAAACTTCCCGAAGCTTCATTTTCAATCCTCCGAAAAAAGCTTTTCAGCCAGCTTTTTGAAGCCGTCCTTGTCTGTTATGACGTTGAGCGCAGCGAGAAACGCGTTCGGAGTCATTCCGTCGGGGAACTCAAGCTCCGCAGCAAGCCTGTCTCTGCGCTCGGACGCGGAATCCGTTCCGGACATACCGTAAATGTACAGATCTGTTTTCGTTATATCCGCTCCGCGCCGCTTTGCCGAGTCGGAGGCGCCGCCTTCCGTCGAAAACGGAAGCAAAAGCGCATACAAGCGCTCCGCATCTATTCCCTCGACGCCGAGAGTGCCCTCCTTGGAGGCTGTTTTTTTGCGTTTTTCCTTGCCCTTGATCTTGGGGATATATATTTGAGTAACGCTTCCCTTAGGCACGGCAGACGTAATGTAACTTCTGATAACGCCGCCGGCGCCGTCGCTGTCCGTAAGCAAAATGACGCCCTTTTCGGCGGCAAGCCGACGTATCAGCGCAAGCTTTTCTTTTTTGTTGAATATACCGAAGCCGTCCGTCGTTATTATGTTGCCGTCCATTATCATACAGAGCTTTTGTTTATCGTACTTGCCCTCGACTATAACGGGACGGGCTATATGCAGGGATTTCATTTTCAGTTCTCCGTTTCAGATGGCACTTATTTTTTCACGCCGATCGACACAACAAGTCTTTCAAGCGCTATATATCCGAGGCGCGAAGATTTCAGCTTAGCGTCAGCCTCGGCACACGCCTCGACTGCCTCCTCGATCTCCGAAATTTCGCGCATTTCAACGCTTTTCATAGTAAGCTTGACCTTGTATTCGTGAATGCCGAGCTTTGACGAGATCTCCGACGCACTGCTACCGCGCTTCATCATTATTTTAACGGTCAGCATATCCGATATTGTTTTCATGATGCTGCCGAGCAGCATTATCGGATCGGTGCGGCGCTTTTGCTCTGCGCGAAGCGCCGTAAGCGCGTCCTCACGACGGCAATTCAAGATCGCGTCGGACAGTTCAAACGCGTCGTATTTGTCAGCCGCGCTGCAAACCTCCGTCACCTCGGCAAGCGTCACCTTGCTTAAATTTTTAGATCTCGTATAAGCGATGACCTTGTTGATCTCCTCCGCAAGGACGGTCATTTTGCGTCCCGATATGAACAGGATACGATCGGACGCCTCATAATCGAACGTAAGTCCCGCGCGCTCAAAATGACGCTCTATCCAACGTCTGAGCTGTGCCGGCGTCGATTCCGGAAAATAGACAGACTTGACGTTTTTCAGCGCAAACAAACGCTTTGCGACAGCGCTCGGACGCTTGGGCAGCGTTCCGTAATCGAACGTGCCTGAAAAGAGCGTCACGGCAACGATACTGTCCTCATATTCCGACGCGGAATCGAGCGCCTCGAAAAGCGCTTCGCGCACGTCGGACGAAAGCGAATCGAAGTTTTCGACGTTGACCTCGATGAGCTTTTTCCCAGACGCGCTCATCATCGACGGCGACATCGCCGTGCTGACGATGAGCTTCGCATCGTCCTCGTCGGAATACGCAAGCTTCAAATAATCAAACGACATTGCCGCGTCGGTCAAATACGGCTCGCGAAGCTTGTCGCGATAATGCGCGATAAGATAGTCCTCCTCACCGAAGAAAACATACACACCGCCGCTTCCCGTGCGAAAAAGCGACTTATATTCGGCCTCGTTTATCTGCGGCATAGCTTCGTTCCTCCCGTATTTTCTCTCGGTAAAAAGTCATTTTCTCAGTCATTCGTTTCTCTCGGCGTAACGCTGATATTCATTCTGTTAAACTGCTCCGGACCGAGTCCGCTTTCGACAGTATAAACGAGATACAGTTCGCCTCCGTTTTCGGTGAGCGTGTTTTCAACGCGCTTCGCTGTCGTATATATAGTGATCGGCATATAGGACGTATTGTAAACGCATGAATGACGGACGCCGGATTCGAGTATCAGCGCCGTATAAACGTCTCCACCGCGCATGATCGCAACAAGTCCGCGATCCGAAGGATCGAACGATATCGACGTAACCGTTTCGCCCATTCCCGTCGGCGCCGGCTCCGTATACTTCACCTCGATGCGTCCGTCGTCCGCAAAGAGCTCGCCCTCCGTGCAGATTTCCATTGTTTCCGGATCGTTTTCGAACAGCTCCTTGAGCATTGCGTCAAAGCCCTCGCTCGTAATCTCCGCCCCTGCGTCCTCGGACGCCGCGTGCTTCATCTCAGTCAAGAATCTGATCGCGTCCGTTTTTTCCGGCTCGACCTCATGAAACTGAGATCTTATTTTAATTATAACTTCTTTTCTCATTTTATAGCTTTTCTCTGTAAATAATATATTTGTCTCTGAATAATATATCACAGCCGACTTTTGTTGTCAACTTTCGTTCGGAGACAGAGGAGGTAACATGAAAACGGCATTTACAGCTTTGCTTGCCACAGTGCTTGCGGTGACGGCTTCGGCGCAAACGGCGCTTCCGCGCGAAGCGGACGTTTTGGCGTCGTATATCGAGGGTGCCGCCGCCGAGCACGGACTTGACGTAATGTGTGCCGTCGGCGCTGTCATAATAAACAGATGCGCGGACGGCGGGAGCATAGTCACCGAGGGCAACGCGCTGGGCATAAGACCATCGCCATCACCGTCCGCAATGGCGCGACGCGCGGCGGAGCTTGTGCTTTCGGGTGTAGACATAACGGACGGAGCCGTGATCTTCTTTCACCGCTCAGACAGTGCGATGTACGCGCGCTTTGAAAAGCTCATCACCTATTCGTCAAACGGCTGTTGCTTCGCAAGAAGATAAAAAAGAGGCTCATTGAGCCTCTTTTTGCCTCATTATTTGCTTTCTTCGGTTCCGGTGCCGTCCTCTTCGGATTCAGCTTCCGTATCAGCCTTTGTGTCTGTATCCTTATCGCTTTCATCATCGGTTTCGTCAGCGGTTGTTTCCGCAGTCAACGCGTCCATGTATTCCTTATACACAGCGTCGTAGTCTGTCTGATCCTGAAGAACATACGAAACAAGAACGATAAGCACGAAGATGATCGCAACGATCGTTGTGAGCTTGGAAAGCTTCTTTTCTATTGTCGCACCCTTTTGCTTACCGAAGAAGGTCTCCGCACCGCCTGCAATGGCGCCGGAAAGGCCGTGAGACTTGCCGTTCTGCATAAGCACAGCAACAACAAGGAAAACCGATCCTATAAGAATAAGCACTCCGAAAACTATGTTGATAGTATCCATAATTATGTTAATCCTCCTGGAAATTGCATCACAAAATAAACCCACACGAACGTGAGTGTTAATTATTGTAACATATCATTTTCCGAATTGCAACAGTTATTTTTATTTTTTTGATGTTTTTTCAGCTTTTTTTCGGTGAAACGAGCTCATATAAGCTTTTCAAGCGCAATATATTCCTCGTCGGTGATGTTTATAATGCCGCCGTGACGCTTCAATGTCTTGCCCATGTCGAATTCATCGTCGGAAAGCACCTTGAACTCGCCCGACGAAAGATCATTCGTTATAAGCGGCAAATAACCCTGTCCGCGGGCAAATCTGTCAACGATAAGGCACCATTCGTCTCTGTCGTTGAATTTGAATATTTCGGGGCCCTCAACGCCGGGGATACTGTCGAGCACGGACGACTCAACGTCAGTAAAGCTGTTTTTGTCAAGTGTCTTTCCGAAATCAACTCGAATGTGCTTCGTCGTCTCGTCCTTTGAGTAACGGTAGTAGCCGTCAACGCCCTTGATTATCGTCGTGTCTATGACGTGATTGTCGCGCTCGATGTACAGCTCAGGCTCGGTAAATTCCTTGAAATCCTTCGTGTACGACGCAAAAATACGCTGCTTATGATGCTCGTCGCCCTCGAATTTCGTCATCGACGCCCAAAACACCATAATCGCGTCCTTTTCCTCGTCGTAAATGCATTCGGGCGCCCAAACGCATCCCGCACCGGGTATTCCGACAGTGTGCGCGGTCGGCTCCTCCCAATTTATAAGATCGTTGCTTCGCCAAACGATGATGTCTCTGCTGCCCTCATACTGTGCAACGCCCCATCCCTTGCCGTTGGCGATTCTGAGATCCGTCGCGATCAGGAAAAATTTGAAGCCGCCGTCCTTGTAAAAGGGGTTGCGAATGATAAACGGGTCGCGCACGCCCTTTTCTCCGAGCTTTGACCAAAGTATCGGCTCGCTACCGTTCAAATCGTTCCAATGCAGTCCGTCACGGCTGATCGAGAAGTATATCTGCTCTCCCGTGGGATGCTCTCCCGTAAAATGTACAAACAAGTACCCCTTGAAATCGCTCATTTCAGTTGTTCACCTTTCGTTTTTGAAATTCATGTTCAGTTGAGCCTTCCCTCGCGCTCAAGCTCGTCGAGAAGCGCCTCACAGCCCGCCTTTACGTCGCGGTACGTTACCTCAAAATTGCCCGTATACCAAGGATCGGCGACGTCTCCACCCCTGCCTGTGTAGTCCATAAGCTTGCGTATTTTGCCGTTCGGATCACCTCCGAGCATACGACGCATATTTCTTATGTTCGAGCTGTCCATACCGATAAAAAGATCGTATTTGTCATAGTCGCCAAGCGTAAGCCTGACGGCACGCCTGTCCCCGCAAAAAACGCCGTGGCACTCAAGCTCTGCCCGTGCGGGCGGATAAACGGGATTGCCGATTCCGTTCGGAATTTCGTCCGACGATGTCGCAGACGAAGCGACAGTAAGCATACTCGATACACCGCGTTTTTCCGCGAGATCGCGCAAAACAAACTCCGCCATCGGACTTCGGCAAATATTTCCGAGGCAAACAAACATTATTCGTGTCATTTACAGTTCCCTTTTCCGTAGCATTCCCGCGCAAGCAAGGCTTCGCAAAGCCACGCTTTCTCAGTATAACACATTTGCAATTTCATATCAACCGATATTTTAAGAAAAAGACAATATATTCGAACGATATTTTTTGCACAAAATCGTTTGTTACAATCACCTTTCAGCAAAAAGCCGACGTTCAACTTTACAATTCGGCTATGCAAAAATCGTGTTTGTAGTTTAGACTCACTCGCTATTCACTCATAAATTAAATAAATCCAATTCCGTCCGCCAAGGCATCTAACATTTGTTGCTTTTCTGCTTCGGTGGCGTCACCCCACTGATTCCAGGGCCGGATTTGGCTGAAATCGGGCCGTTCCGCGCGAAGCTCCTCATATTTTTCACGATAGTCTTCTATAGAGCATATTTTTCTGGCTGGAACACCGGCATATACACCATTAGCAGGAAGATCAGAAGTAACAACACTTCCTGCTCCAATCACTACATTATCCCCCACTGTCACACCGCAGAGGATTATTGATCGTGTACCAATAAAAACATTACTGCCGATCGTTACCTTGCCAATTTTTGTGTGCTGACGAACGATATTGGTGCTTGCATCGTGAGCCAGGATGGTCACATTGGTGGAAATAGTGACATCGTCCCCGATAGAAATAAGCCATGGCCAGGCACTATCAATACCGAAACCTGAATTGATTGTCGTATTTTTCCCAATTTTCAATCCTTTTCTGAGCAGACAAATCAATTCAATCTGTTCAGGCGAGCGTCCGAGCACGTACCGTTGAATCAACCTCTCAATCCTGTTCATAAGTTATGTGCCCCCTTATACCTCAAAATCAGACGATTTCGGAAAGATTTCCTCAAAAAGTGTCGCTATTTGACTGTTAGCCGAAAGAACCTCGTTTTCAGTCATACTGTCTCTGTCGGAAAGACAGATCATCTTGTATCTTCGACTCTCGTAAGTACTTCGTATGGCAGCTATATCTTCAATATTAACGATAGTCCCCCAATCGCTTGGAGCAGGGACAGAATTACCGTTCAAGATATCCTCAATAGAGTAAATCTGATGAGTAAGCTGATGAATATCCCGAAGTCTATGGTTACAAGTTTCAATGCATTCGCGCTCGTACTTTTTCCATGTCAATTCCATACTTGATTTACAGAACGGAATTCCCATGTGTGTAAAATACATACCGGCCAGACCGCCGCTGCGATAAGCCTCCACATTGTATTTCAGCATTGTACCATATACGTGTGAGAAGAATTTCTCCGGATACCTCTCAATACACAAGCTAATATTGTTATTTTTGTTTGCAACTCCAAAAACGTTAAAAAAAAGATGATATGGAATTTCATTATCCCTGTTGATCCACGGAACGGCAACGCCGGTGTGCCGCGGCAGCCCACCAACAAAGAATTCCTCGGGAGAGACCGGGCGGGTCAGCATCACATCATCATTAAAATAAACAAAATGTTCGCTCAGGTCCGGGATACGAAACAGGTTGAGTTCCAAAGAATTACAGTTGTACGTTGGCAGGAATTCCGGCGGCATAAAGTCTTTATGATTAACGATCTTCAGCTTGGGACACTCCAGATTCAGCCAGGCAGGGACATGGCCCCATGTAACCAAATGTACATACCTAACCCAAGGAGCGTAAGTCTCCACAGCGCGAAACCAATAGCGAAAGCTTGCCCAGTCACGATATCTGCAAACTCCGTTCCCGCTGGATTTCAGCATATCATCTCCCAAGAACTCAGCTCGTTCTTCTTGCCAAGCCGGATCGCTACCGTCAACCCACGTTACCACAAAGTCGATTGGTTCATCTGGATTCACGGAGACAGCATTCTTACGAAAAGATTTCAAATAACCGGAAAATATCATTTTCCAAGTATTCATTCTGCGTAGAAGTCCCATTATGTTTTCTTTTCTCCCAATTTGTTCAATAGTGCGATGACTCGCCCATCTCGATAAAACTCTCGCTTCGGGATCAGATCGTGCACGTGACCGACGGACTGATACTCCGGATAAAACACCGTGTCCTGATGTGTGACAAATGCAGCATTGGCTGTGAATAAAAGCTTCGGATATGTGATTTTCTGCCACTGCGAAAAAACTTCCTCCGTAAAATCTTCCATATCTGTGCACAGCACCAGGATTCTATCTCTGTTGATCCTTACTTTCCGCCTGTTCCAAGCCTGCCGCGCCTCCGCACAGGTTTGAAAATGCATAAAATGAATCTTTATATCATCTAAAACTCCAACCGGATAGGTTTCTTTCCATTCCATAACCGGATCAATATTCAAATAATAATCCAAATTCAAAATAAACCTAACGAAATCGGGACATGTAAAATACAGATTGACGGTTGGCGACAAGAACTGAAGTCCCATATCGTGGTATAAAACTCCGCCAATGCAATTCTGCGAGATAACGCTGATGTCCTCAGACGCAGTAAATTGACGACGCAGTCGTCGAATCAATCGAGTCTGTCGTTCTCTCTGCAATTTGCCAAACACTCTGCTCGGTGCCCGCTTCAAACTGCCTAAGTGCTGTGCAAGTGTTTCCTTGGCAAGAAGCAGGCGATACTGACGATATATGCGCGTTCCATCAGCTAAACCCATAATATCTTGAATGTAGCTGATTTTTTGCGTCTTATTCATAGTGTTATTATGCATTGCATGATAAATATAATTTTTTTTCAGAGCATCCACCGCGCTGCGATATTGGATGTCGATTCCGTCAGCATCTCCGCAGATGCGTCGTAGCTGAGCAAGTCTGCGGAACTCATTTCCCCGCTCCACCAGCCCGAATTTGCTCATCAGAGATGTATGATTAGCACGGATGTAATGATACAGCGGCTCATTGACGACCATGCACCGCCGGACGCAAGCTGCTTCCATATAATCCAGAACAAACTGAAAATCCTCACCCATGCTCTGGGCTTCATCAAAAGACAGTCGTTTTTCCTGAATGATGCTGCGCCGGAATGCCTTGTTGCAGGGTGATTGCAGTAGGACCTTTTTCTGAAGATCAAAAAACTGATCTGTATTGATTGCGATCAGCTGCTCCCCACTGGAATCCCACAGATAATCCGCGGTATATCCGGCCACTTCCTCGTGGAACCGGAAACCGCAGATAGTCAGGGCATCCGCGTGATCGGCAGCCGATTTGATGAGGCGGCTGACGTACTGCCCCGATACCCAGTCATCGCTGTCGACGAAGCAGATATATTCACCGGAAGCCATGGAAAGCCCCCTGTTTCTGGTATAGGAGACGCCACTATTTTTCTCATTACGGACACAGTGCACCGACGGAAATTCCTCCGCCAGGATCCGGCACTGCTCCCAGCTTCCATCCTGGGAACAGTCCTCCACCAAGATGACCTCCAAATTGCGGCACGAGCCAAAAACCAGAGACTCCACGCATTTGCGAAGCTCCTTTTCTGCTTCGTATACCGGGACGATGATGCTTACTTTAGGTTCCATCAGCCTGTTCCTTTCTAATCACGCGGGCGGGTACGCCGCCCATCACCGTGCCGGACTCCACATCCCGGATCACCACTGCGTTGGCACCGATCACTGCACGGTCCCCCACAGTGATAGCCCCCAGGACCTTCGCGCCGCAGGTAATCATCACATCGTTGCCAATCACGGGCGCACGTCCGTCGCCATTGTATCCGATGGTCACCTGCTGATTGATCCAGCAGTTTTCACCGATGGCCTCCGCCGTGATCATGGTAGCGAAGCCATGCTGTATAAACAGACCGCCGCCGATCTCTTTTGCCTCAATGTACAGCGACTCCATGGGCCGATACCAAAACGCGATCCAGTATCGAAAAAACCGGCGGGACCGGTTCCGGTAAATCAGCAGATTCCGAAATTCCGGCTTCTGCCAAAGCAACACCGCCAGTACGCGGCGATTACTTCCGGAAAGATTTCCAATGGTTTTCCACCGGTTCAGATCCATCAAAAACCGAGAATCATTCCAATCAATGCCGGGCAGAATAGGAAGAAGCCGCAGATACTGAATGAATTGTTTTAATGTCTCCATAAGTACCTCATGCAAAATAGTTCTCAGATGTCTGGGATGTGCTGGTGTCGCGAGCAGCCACAAGCCGTTTCACCGGAGCATAGCGCACCTTCCACAGGCCGCTCCACAGTGTTGCCGGAGGCGGGGTATGTCCTGCCTCTTTGAAGTATCCATTCAATGCAAGACGGATCCGCTGAATGCTTCCGGCCGAACAGCACGGATCATGGCTCAGAATGATCATCATCTCCAGAAAATGAAGATCAAATTCCTTCGCCAGCGCCGGAACTTCCTGCCAGATTCTCCTTCTGCGCTTATCCAGATAATCTATGCGGTCTATGAGAATCTGGTTTTCCGATGCATCGGAAAACATCACGCTGGAAGCCCGTTTGCGATAGTTGTAAACGATCCGGTCATCACATACCACACACCTGGCGTTGATGATGCCGCGGTAAGTAAAATACTCGTCGTCGATCTTGTGGCCTTCTTCGAAAAAGATGCCATCAAAAATCTCCCGGCGGTACAGCTTGTCCCACAGCAGACTGCAAGTCCAGTCCGTGGTGAAACGGCGCAAAAATTCGACACCCGTCATGAAACTCCTTGCATGATCCTGATTCTGGGGTGTTTCATGGGTCGTATATATATCCCGGAAAGCGCCACGTACCACGTCGGCATTGTATTCCCGCATCAGCTTCAGCAGATGGGGATAGGCATCCGGTTCCAAGTAATCATCACTGTCAACAAAGCTCAGAAATTCACCGGTGGCTGCACGCAGACCGACGTTTTTGGCAGCGGCAGCACCACAGTTCGTCTGATGGATGACCTTGATCCTACTGTCTTTAAGGGAGTATTCATCACAGATCCTGCCGGAGTCGTCCGTTGAACCATCGTCGATGAGCAACACTTCCAAATCATCGCATTTTTGCGACAGAATACTTTCCACACATTGTTCCAGATAGTGCTCCACATTATATACCGGTACAATTACCGAGATTCGATTCTGCATGTGGTATTCACACTCCCAATCTGTTACGAATTCTTTGAATCAGCCCCGGCATCTCTCTGCCAAGGCATTGGTTGATCCATTGGATCACACTTTTTTTCCTGTCCAGATTAGCGAAAAATATCTCGCGTACACGATGTGGATTCGAAGAGACGGTGGCGCTGGGATTTCCGGAAATTGCCTCATGATACGTCGTTTCCAAAAAACTAAATTGAGACGCCACTGTATTCCATGCCATCTGGCCTTTTTTCGTGTGGACCAAAAGCAACGATGTTCCCCGACCGTCGTCAAATTCCGGATGCTGATCCCAGATACCCCAGTAGTCGCCCAGTGTCAGATCGGCAAAGCGATTTGTCCCCTTGAACGGGCACTGACTGCACGAGGGCCGCAAATACAAGTTTTGAGTGAATCCCTGCATCAGGGGATCTTCCCCCTGGCGGACCTGATACACATCTCCGTTGGCATAACCGATGGAAACGCTGTACTGATACCGGCTCCAACCGGTGGCTTTGCTGCGCAGATTTACGGAAACTATGGAGGCCTTCCCGGCATCCATGCGTTGCCGTTCTTCCAGGTACCGAGCCCAAACTTTTGGGGAGACTACGCCGTGACAGATCATGTCCACCAAAAGCAGATTCTCATCATCCCGTCCCAGGTATGCACGCAGCGCAGCGGTCTGACATGGTGTGCCCACAAACAGCACCGGAGTCTCGCCTCTCAGCGCCGTGCGAATCTGCGCATAGCACTGTTCGGCACAGCTTTGCGGATATTTCGCGCCCTGTTGGCGCACTGTATCTTCCAATGTTTCTGCCAGAATATGCACAACAGAGAAATCATCATCGTAAACAGTGGCGCAAACAAGACCGCCGCGCCGGATCGTTTCCATGGCCAGAGCGAAAAAAATGCCGCCGGAAGAGCTTTTCATTCTAACACTATCGTCTTTGTTTTTTACCGCATACACCAGTGTTTCATCGCACTCCGAAACATTCTGTAACTTCTGAAACAGCGGGCATACTCGTTCACAGTGATAACAATTTACGCATTTGGATGTATTGATTTTCGGGTAACGGAAACCTTCATTATCAGGAATCATTTGAATACATTGTTGTGGGCAAACTGCCGCACAACTGCCACAACCGCAGCATTGGGAAGAATCAACCAACATAATGAACCTCTTTATCGTTTCAGAATCTTCTTGAATGGAGCAGTAACCAGACTCTTCTCGTAAGCATTCATGCTCATGAAGAATGCAGATACTGCAAAGGTACAGCTGATGACAGCGGCAGCCAGTAGAATCTCCATCAGGGACTGGATCGACCAGAACCGATTAATCAGGAACCCCACCAAGCACGCCGGCAAATAACCGGGCAGCATACTTGCAATGGACTTCCAGAAAGCAAGCATATCCAGACCGATACGGCGGTGATAATACCAGTTCATCCATACCACAGAGCCGAAGAACCAACATAAGGTAGTCGCCAGCGCCGCACCGATGCCGCCCCACCACTGGCTGAAGGGAATTGTCAGAATAATGTTCAGCAGGGCAATCAGAAAATAGACCACGCTTCTTGCCTTGTGCATATTCATGGCCTTCTGGATCTCCAGACCAATGTTCTGGAACGCCGGAACAAATACCGCCAGTATCAGCAACAGGCCGATGTAAAACGCATCAGTATAATCCTCTCCAGCCCAGATCCGCACAAAATCCTGGCCGATGGAAACATATCCGATCAGGACCAGAGACACAATATAGAACTGGATCCGGCCGATCCGGGTAAACACTTCTGTCAGCGCATCACTGCCCTGGCGATGAGCCACCATCAGATTGACTGTAGGCGCGAACACACCGGACACCGAAGATGAAAACTGCTGGAAATAGTTCTTGAAATTCGCGCCCACGGTATAGACCGCCACAACGCTGGTTCCGTAAACGGCGCTGAGAATGACACTGTCCGTTGAAAAAGTGATCTGGTCCGTAATGGAATTGAGGAACAGAAAACCTGAGAACACAAAGATCTCCCTAAGCACATCTTTTCGGAAGCCTTTGAAGGA
>CAZOMK010000034.1:0-13156 GCA_964580615.1 uncultured Lachnospiraceae bacterium
TTATAATACTCAATGTAGTCAACTCCCGTGAACTCGTGCTTCGGATGACCGAAGATCTCCACGAAGCGTGCTTCGGTGAGCACGTCGGTCCAAGGATTGATGCCCGCCTCGTCAAGCTGATCGAGGGAGACGATATGATTTCCCACCTCGTCAGACGGGAAGCTGAGCATAAGCGTGATCTTTTTTGCGCCTCTTGCGATTCCCTTGAGGCACATTGCAAAACGGTTACGGGAAAGTATCGGGAAAATCAAGCCGAATTCGCCCGAAGGAAACTTCTTTCTTATATCCGCCGCGATCTGATCAACGGTGGCGTAATTTCCCTGTGCTCTTGCAACTACTGCTTCTGTAACGGCAATGACATCGCGTTCACGGATCTCGATATTTTCGCTTTCAGCCGCTTCAAGCACGCTGTTAACAACGATTTCCGCAATATCATCGCCTTGTCTGATGATGGGAGCTCTCACTCCGCGTGAAACTGTTCCGATTAATCTCTGGTTTGACATTAAAGTAACCCCTTCTTACATAAGAAAATTTAGTGTATCGGATAATTATGTGTTATGAGCTTTTGCGCTCAGACGCAAGCGCTTCCGCAAGCGCCTTTGTAAACTGATCGGCGCAAGAGGTGTTTCGAGGACCGCAGGTGTTTCCGGCGAGAAGCTCGATTATATGCTCCGCTTCCTGCCCCTCTGCAAGCTTCGATATTGCTTTAAGATTGCCGTTACAGCCGCCCTTAAAGCTTACGTTATGAATAATGTTTCCGTCGAGCTCAAACTCGATCTCGCGGGCACAGGTGCCCGATGTAACATAAGTATGCTTCATTTTTTCACGTCCTTTTATATAAAATAAAGAATCACTGTGTATTTGTGCCATCCGTCGCTCCGGAAGTATCGCTTCCCGAATCCGGTGCGGGCTCCGGATTTGCCTCTGCCTGCGCCATTATAATGTTACCGTCGGTAACTGTTATAATAACGGTTGCATCGTTTGCGGACGAATATTTCGAATCGTATTCGGTGCCGCGATCCTCTCCGTTCAGAGTTATTTTGCCCTGACGTGCGGAAAGATAGGTATCAAAGAAGTCAAGCGTATTTGACGTTGTAACGGAGACGTTCGTTTTCACTCCCGTAATGCTTATGTTTTTGAAATTGAAGTTTTCCGCATTGACATCGCCCTCCGTCATCGTTGCAGTCATCGTGCCCGCCGTAACTCCGTTCAAATAAAGGTCACCCTTTTTGATATCGCTTTTTATGTAGGAGGACGTATTTACCGATGTAAACACTGCGTCTCCCTCGCCGAGATTGACGGAAAAGTCGATTGCAGTATCAAGATTGGAAACGTGCAGGCTTCCATTGTCGAGAGTCACGTTAATGACATTTACGTCGCCGTCTGTCGGCAAATAAATGTCAACTCTCTTGGGCATGACAGTCTCCGTTTTTTCCGTCTCCTTCAGATAGCCTCTGAGTCCGTCAAAGCTGAAGCCGGATTCCCAGAATTTCACGATAGACATAATATCAAACGACGTATTGACGGTGATATTTCTGTTCGTTGTTGTCATGGCATATGAGCCGTCGTCAAAGTTATACAGCTCCATGTACGGCTCCGAAAATCCGCCGTATATGTAAACGTCAGCCTCATCAAGCACGAGCTCGATCTTGTTATAGACATTGTCCGCGCCGAACGTAAACTTATATACGCTGTTATTTTCATCGTCCAAGGTTTGACCGAAGATATCGATCCCCTCTTTTTCGGCACGTGCCTCCGCTCCGGCGCATATACGTCCGCCGACGAAGATTATAATAAGCGCGATTGCAATAAAGATTATTGATGTAGGCTTCATAAATTAGCGCACGCTCCCTTCACATAGAAATAAAGCTCAACGCATTTGTGCGCCGTATAAACAAACAGCTCCAGCACCTTTTTGATGAGATACGGCAAAAGTCTTGCGGCGATATTATACGCTACGATTCCCGCAAGCATAAGATATCCGCCGATCTTGAGTCCGAGACCTATCTCATAAAGACCTATGGGCGCATATTTGAAAAGCTGAGTTATTCCGTAAACTATTCCGACGACGCAAACAGTGGTTCCGAGCGCAACGGCAGCGACAAGCGCCGCTATGATTCCGACGATGGACGCCGCAAGCGCGCCGATAACGACCAAGAACAGCGTTACGACGGCAAGCAGGAGGAACACCCACACCGGAGACGAGCAGCCGAGGATTATGTAAAACTTCTTATAATCCGCGTTCGGATCCGGACGTGAGATAAGCTTTTTTTCGTTGGCTTGAGTTTTGCGCGCAGTCTGCCCCTGTTCGGGGCGCGGCTTCTTATCGGCATCGTCCGCATTGCCTGCGGCAGGATGGACATTTTTCGCGTTCTGCGGAAGCGGACGCGCACGTCCCGCAATACGCTGCTGCTGAGGCTGACGCGCCGTGTGAGGCGCTTGATTTCCGTCAGCGGGCTGGGCAGGCTCTCTTTTCACAACGGGAGCATACTCCTTGACAGGCTGCTCGCGACGAGGCACCGCTTCCTGCAGGACTTCACCGTCTGCGTCCTCGTCCGCTTTAGTCACATTTCGGACGGGCGCCGTCTGAGCACGCGAGGCTTGTGCTTTCTTTTTCAGCGATAGTGCTATTTTGGACATTGCCGCATCATTTCCCGAAAGTACGGTAAGCTTTTCCGCATCCTGATCGGAAAGTGTAGCTACAAACGACTTAGCTTCGGCAATCGCGGCTTCACGTTCGACACCGTTTTCTTCAAGCTTATACGCAAGAACCGCTATTAATTTGTTTTTATCCAAATTTACACCTCCTTTTTTGCAAGTTGTGTGTAGATAAAAGCAAAAATTTGTGATATACTGTCTGTTGCAGACGCGCCGCAAGCGCATCTTCAAAAAAGTACATTATATTTTAACAAAAATAAGGATAGATTACAAGTATGCGAATGAGAAAAAAAAAGAATTCACAAAATAGAATCGAAAAATGTTCACGTTTACTCATAAACACCCCCGAAAACGAGCCATTTTTTGACATTTACGCGCCGTTTCCGGAGGAGCTTCGCGGCTTGCCCGTGTATCTTGAGATCGGATGCGGCAAGGGCGACTTTGTTTGCGGCATGGCGAAGCGTCATCCCGACCGTCTTTTCTACGCGGTTGAGCGCATATCGGACGTAATGCTGTTCGCGCTTGAGAAGCGCACAGCCCAGCTTGAAGCCGAGCCGTCGCTTCCCGATAACGTTCGCTTCATCATCGGCAATGCTCAAAACGCGGAGGAATGGTTCAAGCCGGATTCGCTTTCCGGAATTCACCTCAACTTCAGCGATCCCTGGCCGAAAAAGGGCTACTACAAGCGCCGTCTGACGTATCGCGGCTTCCTTGAAATTTATTCGCGTCTCATAAAAAACGGCGGCACTCTCAACGTAAAGACGGACAACGTTACGCTTTTCGATTTTACGCTTGAGGAGCTGCCCGAATCAAAGTTCAAGCTCGATTGGTACACGCGCGATCTGCATTCAAGCGAGCACAACGACGGCAACGTTGTGACCGAATACGAACGTCGCTTCTCCGAGGAAGGCGTCTCCATCAACGCCCTTTGCGCCGTCAACGAGAAATAAAAATCAAAAAAGCCTTTCTTTCGAAAGGCTTTTTCTTTATTTTTTCTCAATTTCGGAAACATCGGTGATTACAGGCGTTCCGTCGCTGTTCAAAAGTCGCATCAGCCTTTCGCGCCGACACCCTCAACAATGCCGTTTGCCATGCCGACAAGTCCCTGCATTTCGGAGGGGATGATGATCTTCGTCGCCTTACCGTCCGCGATCTTCTGCATTGCCTCGATGGACTTGAGCTTGATGACCTGATCGTTTGGCGCCTTTTCGTTCAGCATAGCCAAAGAGTCCGCCATCGCCTTCTGAACAGCGATGATAGCCTCAGCTTCACCCTCGGCTTCACGAATCTTGGATTCCTTTACAGCCTCCGCACGGAGAATTGCAGCCTGCTTTTCAGCCTCGGCTTCAAGAATCATGCTTTCCTTTTTACCTTCCGCAACAAGAATGGACGCTTTCTTTTCGCCCTCTGCGCGAAGGATAGCTTCACGACGTTCACGCTCCGCCTTCATCTGTTTTTCCATCGCATCCTGGATCTCTCTCGGAGGGATGATGTTTTTCAGCTCAACTCTGTTGACCTTGATACCCCAAGGATCTGTAACTTCGTCAAGGATCGAGCGCATCTTCACGTTAATAACGTCACGCGAGGTGAGCGTTTCGTCAAGATCGAGATCACCGATGATATTACGGAGAGTTGTCGATGTGAGATTTTCGATCGCCGCGATGGGATTAATGTGACCGTAAGCGTAGAGTTTGCAGTCCGTGATCTGATAGAACACGACTGTATCTATCTGCATTCTTACGTTGTCCTTTGTAATAACGGGCTGAGGCGGGAAATCCGCGACCTGCTCCATGAGGATAACGTTTTTAGCTACCTTGTCGATAAAGGGCATCTTAAAATGAACGCCCGTTTCCCATGTTGTCAGATAGCGTCCGAGACGCTCGACAACGACCGCCCTCGCCTGCGGCACGATCTTTATGTTTGCAATGATAATGAGAATAAGTAAAACGGCTACAATGATGAGCGCTGTTACCGCTCCGCCGGCACTGAGAACTGCTGTCGTAATCATAATTTTTCTCCTTTAGATTCTGAATTGTGTGTACGGGAACAATGCTTGCCTATACTCGAACTATGGCTTTAACGCCCTCGATACGGAGCACAACTACCTTTTCCCCTTTTGCGATCTTCAAGCCGTCATCGGATCTTGCCGTCCAATGCTGGCCTTTAACGGTGATCTCTCCCGTCGCGCAATCATTGTCGATATCAACAATGACAACCGCATCGGCACCGATGATTCGGTCTGCATTCGTTGCTGTCCTTTCGGCAGCGCCGAGCTTCTTTTTGAACACTGTTCTCGAAAGTGCGAGCGCGACTGCTCCGAGCACGAAAAACGACACTATCTGAACGGGAATGCTTACGTCGAATATCGCCAAAATAAGGCAAATAAAACCCGCCGGCATAAACCAGATCGTCGTAAGAGTGGCTGTGGCAGCCTCAATGAGCACGCTCATAATGAGAATAAATGTCCACACATACGGCATATACTCAATCACATTGTTTCCTCCTTTCGGCACAGCGATACAGTAAGCAAGCTTGAGAGGCTTTTTCTTCGGTTCTCTCGCTTACGTCTTGCTTTAGTTAGATTCTAACACGCGGTCACGCGATTGTCAATAGTTTTCCGAATTTTTTTCATAAAAAAGTCAAAAACCGAGAAGCAACCGTATTTTCAAACGTTACTTCTCGGTTTTTTATGCTTATTCTGCGCTTACGGGTGCAAAATCGGGGATCGAAATTGCGTTAGTCCAATACGAATAAATACGAACGGGAACATCGCCGACCGTAAGTCCGATGTGAGTTCGGTTCGTCATTGCGAAGCCCGTATCGCCGGACAGTCCTACTGTTCCGCCTTTTTCGACTGTATCTCCGACAGAGACAGAGCACTTGGAAAGGTGGCAGTACCAGCTTCTGAGGCCCCAACCGTGATCAACAACAACGATGTAGCCCGTTGTTGTGAGATATCCGGAATAAACGACCTCGCCGGACATGACCGCGTACACGTCTGAGCCCTCGGCAACCTTATAGTCAACACCGGTGTGACGGTACTTGGTACCTGTCGCGGAGACAGTGATATATCTGCCGAAGCCGGGAGATATTGTCGATTCCTTGTTGAAGGGATTTTCAAGGAATGTGCCGCTGAACTTATGCTCGGACAGTCCCGCGGACTGAACGATCGGAAGGAGCGCGTCCTCCGCTTCCTTTTGAGCCGTTTCGGAGAATGTTGCGTTTTCGATAGCGGCGCTTACGCTGCTGTTGCTGTTGCCATAGCTGTACGACTTGACATTGAGGCTTATATTCTGTGAAACAGCTCCGTATGTGAGCGTGAAGGTGTAGCTTTGATCGGAACCGGTTTCGTAATCATAGCTGATGGGGATGAGAGCGTAAACATAATCGCCCTCCGCATAGAAGGTGGGCTTATAGTCGATTTCGGGATCGGAGGAGAAGCCGATCTTAGAGGGATCGTCAACATTTTTGCCGCCGATGCAGACGAATTCGCCGTTTTCGATCTCTGTCTTGCCGATATAGAACACGGCAGGATCCACTATATCGCCGATAAAGGAATACGACGCGGAGCCGTAGAAATCCTTTTCCGCGCTCTGATACCATTCTGCGGAAACGTCAATTGAAAAATTGTCTCCTCCGGCAAGTGAAAGCTCCGAGATCTTATCAACGGAGTCGGAGAAGATGACCTCGTCGCCGTTTTTGACAGTAATTTTAACATAGTCGGGCGTTTCGCTGAATGCGAGGTCAAGTCCGCCGTCGATGGAGCAGGTCTTTACCTCTGTCGTGATCATCTCGGAGGTATCGACGCCTATGAAGGTTCCGTCGTAATTTTTATAATTCCATGCAAGCGCAGACGGCATGATCTCAACGCCTGCAACTGTCAAATCGGGCATTGCCGTTGACGAATAAAGACTTGCTGAATACTTCGTTGCAAGGAAAGCTGCGGCGTCTGTCTGACTCAGCTTATACGCCTTTGAGGACGAATCAACAAGATAAGCATCCGCAGGCGACGTTGTGAAATAATATCTGTACTGCGACTCCGTCTCGTAGCTTGTAACCGTTATGAGAAAGAACTTGCCGTTGGCGACAGCATCTGGCAGTGCGCTTATTTCCGTTGCGTTTTTCTTGCAATTAACGAAAATGTCTATCATCGTTGCGGAATCGGGATTTGTATCGTCGGAGGCAAACTCCCACTTCATACCCGCAAGATCTTCGATTTTGAGGCTGCTGACCGTTTTAACGTCGTCAGGCTCTTTTTTTGTTGAGGAATAATATCCTATTGCAACAAAGGACGGAATAAACAGCGCTATAAGCAGCAGCACCGTCAACACTTTTTTATTCATATTAACTCCGAATCGTTTATTTATGCGTTTGTATGTGTTTTTAATACAAAAAAACGCTATTTTACGAGTATATTATACATCAAAAGCTCACATAGGTCAATAGTAAGATTTATTCACCTTGCCCGAAGCGCGGCGTTTTTAGCATTAATACGAAATATTTTCTTGCACTCAAAGAAAAATGTGTTATAATATATGCAGGAGTCTTGCGCGACTTAGTTCCGCAAGCCCTATGCTTCGCACTCTGACTAAAAAAACGGAGATTACATATATGAAATGTCCCATTTGCGGTTATCCCGAAAGCAAGGTGGTTGATTCCCGCCCCGCAAGCGATTATTCAAGCATTCGCCGCAGACGCGAATGTCTTTCATGTCAGCACCGTTTTACGACCTACGAGGTCGTTGACACCGTTCATCCCGTCGTTATAAAAAGAGACGGCACAAAGGAGCTTTTCGACAAAAACAAGCTTCTCGTCGGCATAATCAAGGCGTGCGAAAAGCGGCCCGTCAAGGCGGAAATGATTGCAAACGATATTGAAGCCGCTCTTTCGGGCTCACTCAACAGAGAGGTCACCTCCGCCGAGGTCGGTGAGATGGTGCTCGCTCGTCTCAAGCATCAGGATCCCGTCGCGTACGTTCGCTTTGCTTCCGTGCATCGCGAATTCAAGGACGTTGACACCTTCATCGAGGAGATTCAAAAGCTGCGCTCCGAAAGCAGTGACGTGGACTGACGATTCACAAGTAAGGTAAGGAAAGAATTTTTATCTGAATAATGAAAAAAAACACTGCCATTTGGCTTACAACAGTACTTGCGCTGTTTGTTCTTTTTTCTGTTTTGATCGCGTTGCTCCTCGGTCCGGACACCGACGCACCCGACACCGACACGAATGCGGAATCGTCAACCGAATCGCGTTACGATTCGACCGATTCCGACACCGATACGACTGAAACGGAAAGCGACTCAAGCGCAAGCGACGGCACAGATTCGGCGGACAGCTCCGACGAAACGAAAGACACGGGCGAAACCGTCCCCGACTCCGACACGAATGCAGACTCGCGTCCCGTCGATATTGACAGCTTGCCCGACTACGACAAGAATTCGCTCGGTATAGTCGGCGGATACACGCCGGATCAGTCACTTACAGACGC
The DNA here is from genome assembly GCA_964580615.1 of uncultured Lachnospiraceae bacterium. Lineage (GTDB taxonomy): Bacteria > Bacillota > Clostridia > Oscillospirales > CAG-272 > DTU064. Next base: position 8,147 of record CAZOMK010000034.1, read on the forward strand.
TCTCGCGAACGCGATTGCCGTTTTCGACCGTCCCGTCTCATTTTTAGCCGTCGATCTTAAAAGCGGAATTTCCCTTTCATACAACGCAGGCGACAAGTACAGCGCCGCAAGCATGGTCAAGACGTCTTTCGCTTACTACGTCTGCCATGAAATCGACGCGGGAAATGCCTCACTCAACGAAAAGCTGACCTACACAGCCGCAGACACCGTTTATGCGGACAACGTCATCGGCAAGGCGGGAATCGGCAAGGAATACACACTCTATCAAGTCCTGTACTACACGATCGTATCAAGCGACAACGAAGGCTACTATATGCTTCTTCGCCGCTTCGGACGCGATGGCTACGACGCAATGATGGCCTCCATCGGCTGTACGACGCTTTCGGTGAGCGGCACAAGATGGCCCGACACATCCGCTCTCGATATGGTAAAGCTTTGGCAAAAGATCTACGCATACAAGGACGAGACTGCTAACGGCAAAATGCTGTACGAGCTTTTTGAGCAGGTTGAGTACATGAATTTCATTGAGCGCGCGCTTGGTGTGCCTGTTGCAAACAAAGCCGGTTGGAATTCGTCGGTATTCAATGACTGCGGCGTTGTGTCCGGCGAAAACTCAACGTACATTCTCGCGATCTTTTCGAAGGGCAACTATTTCACTGCGGTAAAAAGCCAATTTTACGATATCATCCGCGCAGTAGACGCGCTGATTAACGATTCGGCTTCAAAATAAACAAAAAGCAGACTGCTTCCTTGCAGTCTGCTTTTTTTGATGTCACCATTTCGGTGCATAGTACTTTTTAAGCGCTTTGTTTGCGGCTGACTTGTGCTTTTTGAAAAGCTTATCAAGCGAAAGCTTGTCATCCGTCGCCGCTTCGCGGAGCATCATATACGTTCCGTCTGCTATGTCGTCGGACACAGCTCCGAGTGTATGTGCAAAATCGAAATACGGCGTATCCCAGATCAGCTCGATCATATCGAGCGCCGAGCTGACGCGCACCGTATGATACATCTGATATTTTACGTATACATCGCGCATATACGCATACGACGCGGCTGAGATCGCGCTTATAAGCGCGCCTGCGCCCTCCGCATCGGTTGTCGTAACGGGCACGGCATAGGCGAGCGTATCGGCATCCATATACGAGAGGTATGAGGTCTGCTCCGACGAAATCTTCGGGATCGGAAGAACCGTCCAATCAAAATCGACCGAAGGAAGCTCCCGCATATCGGAAAGTGTTCCTATATGAAATGTTGATTTTTTCGACGTAAACGCGTCGATTTTGCCGTTTTCGTCGCCCGAAAGCACATTTGCGGACACAAAAAATTTGCGCGCGGCTTCAAGTGCAGAGCTTGCCCCGTCTGTAAGGACAGCTTCGGGAGTTTTGTTTTTTTCATTGGAAACGTAAGACACGCCTCCCGACGCAGCGATCACATCGACAAATTCTCCGTTCGTGCCGGAATATGAAATTGCACTTCCGGCGGCAAGCTCAATCAGCTTATCCCACGTCCACTCTCCGTTTTCGGCAAGCGCTTCAACGTCAAAATCGGAGATCTGCTTCGGCACGTCAAGCACCTCGACAAACGCATCAAGATTAACAAAAACGGCTGAAATTTCATCGGGATCGATCGTAGCCGTGCTTATCACGCCGTAATCAAAGTAGCCTGCCGAAAGCGCATTTGCGGCAGACGCGTTGAAATATTTTTGTTCAAGCTCGAAAAACGGAAGCGAGCGCAGATTGTAAAGATATCCGTCCTTTGCGAGCACGGCAAGCTCGGACGCGCCGACGCAAAGCAGATCGGAATAATATTCCTCTTTTTTGATCGCGGATTTTATATCCGCTCTCATCTCGTCAAGAGTTGTGCGTCTGTATCTGATCGAGCAATTCAGCTTTTCCTCAACCATACGGTTGCGCTCGTAAACGGCGGCGGAATAATCGTTTTTGTCAATTTCGGTGCTGTCGTCGAAATCGGACGTGAGTATGCCTATGTCATCCGTTGCCGTTGTGTTGATGAACACCGAAACAGCGCCGAAATCATACCCGTGAACAGACGACAAAAGCTCTTTCGCCTCATCAAGTCCCGTGTAAACATATTCGGAGACAGTGTCTCCCGACGTATCGGCGGGGTGCTCGGTGTCCGTTTTCTCCGCGCCACTCTCGGATTCGGTTTCCGAATCCGCAAACGTTCCCTCGTAGGGGAATATCTTATCAAAGTTGACTGTTACAAAGGAACATGACGAAAGAAGGGATGCCGCAAGCATCAAAAGTGCTATCAATGCCGGTGCTTTTTTTCTCATTTTCAGCTTCTTTCCTTTGCAAATCAATCGGAGTTGACTGTATTATCGCCGTCGAGCTTGACAGTTACGATAAAGCCTCCGACGTTATTTCCCGATATCGTATAATCCGCGCCTTTCGGCACTGCGATATCTGTTTTTTCCGCATCCGAAGCCGTCACGGTGTATACCGCGTACTTTTCTCCGGATTCGACGGTATAATAAAACGGCTCATCGTAGGAATACCGACTGACAAGAGAGATGTACTCCTCCATGCAGTAATTTTCGTTCATCATGATTTCCGCGTGAGGTGCACCGACGTAACGGTAATGCCAATATTCGTACAAAATACCCGTTATTTCTTCCTTATCGGCGCGATAACGCTGAATAAATCCGAACTCCTGACAGTGATTCGGCAGCCAATTTCCGTCCTTATTTTCGCCGTATGACACGATATCAAAGGCATATCCCGTATGATGCTCGCTGTGTCCCGGAAGCGCGACGTATGCATACGCCTGCTCCTCACCGACGCTTTCTATTCGGTTTTGAAGTATCTCGTTTTGATCCTCATAGGTTCTGTAACCGGAGTTGATGACTGTTTTTGCGTCCTCCGTTGCCGCGTAATACGCGTCTATCATTTCGTTCAAATAGGCAAGCACAGACTCGGCGCACGAAATAGAGACAGTGGCAAGACCGTACGACGAGGATTTATCCTCATTTTGATAAAGATCAACGATTTTTTCTTCTATATCGAAGTTATATTCTGTTTTACCGTTCACAAGGATCAAATATCCGCGATCGACATCGGCAGTGGAAACGGATATTACGTCAAAAAGCTCCTCGTCCGGCTGCGGCTCGCTTGTATCGGCGGGCTGCTCATCAGTGCTCGTACCGGACGTGCTTGTGTCTCCGATCTCATCCGACACGCCGGCATACGGGTCCGACTCACGGTTGCAGGCAAAATACACGCACAAAATGATGATCGCCGCCAAGAAGATCGTCAAAACGAGCATTCCGGACGAAAGCTCCAGCCCGATCGTATCATTATATCTTGTAACACGTCTTTTACTCACGATATACCTCCGTAAATTCCGAAAATGTGAGAAAACGCAAAGCGCCTCTCACATTTTCAAAGTCATTATTCAAAATCAGCCTTCAAGACAAGCCTTGCGGGAAAGATTGAGTCTGCCGCGTTCGTCAACGCCGAGGAACTTAACAGTCATCATATCTCCGACCTGGCATACGTCTTCAACCTTTTCGGTGCGCTTGTTTTCGAGATCCTTGATGTGAACCATACCTTCCTTACCGGGAGCAAACTCAACGAATGCGCCGATCGGGATAATACGTGTTACTCTGCCTGTGTAAACAGCGCCTACTTCGGGCTCGAATACGATTCCCTCGATAACCTTCTGAGCGGCATAAGCAGCATCACGGTTAACGGCGGAAATGTAGATCGTTCCGTCCTCTTCAATGTCGATCTTAGCGCCTGTGTCGGCAACTATCTTCTGGATGACCTTACCGCCGGTACCGATTACCTCGCGGATCTTGTCAACCTTGATCTTCATTGTGAGCATCTTGGGTGCATATTCGGAAACATCGTCTCTGGGCTCGGGAATAGCCTTGAGAAGGATCTCGTCGATGATATAATCACGACCCTTATGAGTAACCTCAAGTGCTTCCTTGATGATTTCGGGAGTAAGTCCGTCGATCTTAAGGTCCATCTGGATGGATGTAATACCCTTATGAGTACCCGCTACCTTAAAGTCCATATCGCCGTAGAAGTCCTCAAGGCCCTGAATGTCTATCATCGTCATCCAACGATCGCCCTCGGTGATAAGACCACAGGAGATGCCGGCAACGGGAGCCTTGATCGGAACGCCTGCGTCCATAAGTGCAAGAGTGGAGCCGCAAACGGAGCCCTGAGATGTGGAGCCGTTAGAGGAAACGACCTCGGATACGACACGGATAGCATAAGGGAATTCCTCAACGGAGGGAAGAACGGGGATGAGCGAACGCTCTGCGAGCGCGCCGTGACCGATCTCACGTCTGCCGGGGGTACGGGAAGCCTTTGCTTCGCCTGTGGAATAGCCGGGCATATTATAATGATGCATATAGCGCTTTGTTGTCTGATCGTCGATGCCGTCGAGCTCCTGAGCTTCGTCAACGGAGCCGAGTGTGCATATCGAGAGCACCTGGGTCTGTCCGCGAGTGAAAAGACCGGAGCCGTGAACTCTCGGAAGAACGCCTACCTCGGAAGCGAGCGGACGGATCTCGTCGAGACGTCTGCCGTCAACGCGCTTGCCGTCCTCAAGGAGCCAGCGACGGACGATCTTCTTCTGGATCTTATAGATAAGCTCCTCCATCTGAGTCTCGATTTCGGAGTACTGCTCGGAGAACTTTTCGATGATAGCATCCTTGATCGGAACCATTCTTTCATCTCTTACGTTCTTATCGGGTGTATCGAGTGCAAACATAACGTCCTTTTCGCAGAAAGCGAAAACGGAATCGAACATATCGTGATCAAGCTCGCAGGAGGGGTACTCGAACTTGGGCTTGCCGACCTCTGCGATGATGTGGTTGATGAATTCGAGGAGCTTGCAGTTTTCCTCGTGACCGAGCATGATAGCGGTGAACATATTGGAGTCGGAGACTTCCTTTGCGCCCGCCTCGATCATAACTACCTTGGAGCCGCAAACGGAGCCCTGAGATGTGGAGCCGTTAGAGGAAACGACCTCGGA
>CAZOMK010000035.1:0-13110 GCA_964580615.1 uncultured Lachnospiraceae bacterium
CGCGTAAACCTCCTCGATTTTTTCTACCGCACCGCGTGCTACGATGAAGGTGTCGCAATTGAGGATATCGTAGACGTTGATCGTGTTATACTGAGCTGTCTTTACGCCGGGGATATTAGCAAAGGACTTGATAACGCAAGCGTCATTGTTGTCGAGGACTACGAGAGCCTTCTTCTTTGCGCCGACTGCAGCAAGCATATTAACCATTGTCTTTGTCTTGTACTCATTCGTTTCGATCTTGTCAACAACGATCATCTCGCCGTCGGCAACCTTAGAAGAAAGAGCACTGAACATTGCAACGCGTTTTGTCTTCTTAGTCATAGATACGCGATAGTCGCGGGGCTTCGGGCCGAGAGCTATACCGCCGTGAACCCACTGAGGAGCTCTGCGGGATCCCTGTCTCGCGTGGCCTGTACCTTTTTGTCTCCACGGCTTCTTACCGCCGCCGGAAACCTCGGTTCTTGTGAGAGTGGACTGCGTGCCCTGTCTCTGATTGAGCAAGAATGCTCTTACTGCCGAATGGAGGACCGCGCCGTTGATATCGGCAGCGAAGATCTTGTCAGATAATGTGATTTCACCGACGGTAGCGCCGGTCATATCTACCACTTTCATATTAGGCATTGTCTTCTCCTCCTACTTATGCTTTAACGCTGTCGCGGATGAACACGATACCGCCCTTAGCACCAGGAACGGCGCCCTTAACAGCGATGAGATTCTTTTCCGCGTCAACTTTAACTACTGCAAGGTTCTGAACAGTAACCTGCTCGTTACCGTACTGACCTGCCATTTTCTTATTCTTGAAGATGTGAGCGGGGTCGATAACACCCATGGAACCGGACTGACGGTGGATAGGACCTGTACCGTGAGTCATGCGGAGTGTTGCGAGCCCCCATCTCTTAACAGCACCGGTGTATCCGCGGCCCTTTGTAATTCCCGTTACATCGACCTTTTCGCCTGCGGCGAAGGTATCGGCGGAGATTACGGAACCAACTTCAACAGAGCTGATGTCTTCGAGACGAAATTCTTTAAGATGGCGCTTAACGTTCACGCCTGCACGTTTGAAATGACCCGCCTCAGGCTTAGTCGCCTTGGACTCTTTCTTGTCCATGAAGCCGAGCTGAACTGCTTCGTAGCCGTCTGTTTCTTTGGTCTTCTTCTGAACGACTGCACAAGGACCTGCTTCGATAACAGTTACAGGAATCATGTTGCCGTTTTCATCAAAGATCTGGGTCATTCCGAGCTTTTTGCCTATGATGGCCTTTTTCATGAGTTTGTTTCCTCCTGTTTTGGTTATTGGTCGATGACGATGGTAGTTGCGGGAGCCATCCGCACGTCTGCGACTTGACCTAAACTCGAACCGTACGCTTTATTCCAGCGTCGTCATTCGGATCGGGTGGCTGTTTTTTCATCTGCCGAGCAATTAAAGCTTTACTTCAATCTCTACTCCTGCAGGGAGCTCGATCTTCATCAACGCCTCAATCACCTTCTGTGACGGCCTCTTGATAACAACGAGTCTGCGATGTGTACGCTGTTCGAACTGCTCACGGCTGTCCTTGTACTTATGGACCGCACGGAGAATGGTTACGATTTCCTTCTCGGTAGGGAGCGGAATGGGTCCGGATACCTCGGCGCCATTTGCTTTAGCCGCCTCAACAACCTTCACGCTTGCCGCGTCTACGAGAGTGTGATCATATCCCTTTATGCGAACATTGATCTTATCGTTTGCTGCCACGTTTGCTGCCTCCTTAATATTACTACTAAAGTGGGGCAATGACTTGTACACGGCTTCGTGCGTTCATCCTTTACTCAAAAATCAGCGCCGATCAACGACCCACAGGTTTCGCTGTATCGGCGGCAGAGTTCAAGCTCAGAACGCGCACTGAAATCAGTACAGTTCATTTGGCCCGCCCGACTCAAGGTCGGACATACTCCACGGAAATTTCCTGCTTCAAGAGCAGCCACCTTCCGCTTCTTCGCACACCAAGCTTATCTATTTTAGCACAACGTTCTTGATTTATCAAGTGTTTTTTAAGCTTTTATTTTATTTTTTCAAAAAAACCGGGTAGAAAATTCAACAGTTTTTCATCTCAGTTTTTGTGCACATTGTACACGCAAAAGCTCCACGGTCAATTTGACCGCGGAGCCCGTTTTTTCTGAATTTATTTATCAGTTGATGTGAACGCTTACGATCTCACCGTTTACGCAGCCGTAAAGAGTATTGTTGATAACGTAGATCGTTACATGATACCATTCGCCCGTAGTGTAAACGTCGGAGGTCTGTGTACGGTTGGTGATCGAACCGTCTGTGCAAGTCTGGAAGCAGGTAAGAGTGTTGCTCCAACCGCCCTGATTCCATCTTACGTAATCAGCCTTTGCGGGATCAGCGATATCGGACACTGCGAAGTAAGGCATGAAGCCTTCCGCGCCGCTGTCTTTACGAGCATCAAACTCGAAGATGTAGTTGTTCCAATCCGCATTGTTAAGGGATTCGGTAAGCATGATACCGCCGCCCGTGATGCTTGTGGATACACACTGGAGAACGCCGTCCGTTACGACCCAATCCTCTTGCCAATCGCCGCCGTCTGTAACCTTAGCCCAAGCGCCGTCAGCCGCAACGTAGGATTGCCAAGCAGAAAGATCTGCGCTTGCAAAGTCGTTTTCGTACATAACATCGCCTGTGAGGTAGCTTGTAACCTTGATGTTGTCGATGGAGTAAGCAGTGCCCCATGTACCGAAGCCGATACCGCCTGTGTATGCGCTTGTCGCATCAACAGTGTCGTAAACCTCAAAGAGCTGAACGCCCGCTACATAAAGAACAACCGTTTTCTGATTGAGAACGATGCTTACGTTGACCCACTCGTTAACAGGGAGCTTGTGATCGAGCTCGATCGTGTCAACAGTAACCTTACCGCCCTCAGCATGAGAGACATTGACCTTGGAGTTTGTGCCGCAACCGAGATTTACAACATAATAGTCGCTTTCGTCCTTGTAGCCGAAATAAATCTTCGCGCCGCCGCTCTCCTCTGTGAGACGGATCTTCGCCGTAAGCTGAACTCTGTTCCAGTCGGGACCGCCGAACTTGAGCATTCCCTCACCGGATGTTGCGAGAACCTTGTTGACCTTTACTTCTTCTTCCGCATCGGTGTCTTCAGCCTCGGATTCCTCAGCTTCCTCGTCGGGAACAGTGGGATCTGCGGGCTCATCCGTGATCGACCAATCGGCGATGTCGCCGGTAGCAGCCGTGAATTCATCAAGATTAGCCCCGTCCTCATCGAAGGTGTACTCGAAAAGCGGGATCTTGCCCTGTGTTGCAACGCCCTTTATGTTGTCGAAATAGATCTGACCGCCGGCAGATGCGATACCGAAGTAACCGCCGAACTCGGAGTTTGCATCGGGCAAATACTCTTTTTCGCCGCCGTTGTTGCCGGTGTTACCGCTGTTTCCGTTGTTGCTCGAATCAGCGCCGGGATTTGCAGTGTCGGGACCGGGAATCGGAAGATCCGGTTCATCGGAGCAGGATGCAAGGCAAAGAGGCACAAGCATCATAATTGCAAGAATAACAGATATAATTTTTCTCATTTTGCCCTCCTAAGACAAAAATTTATTTTATCATATTAATTGTAACACGTCAAAATGACTTTGTCAACATATCCGCAACGTGTATTTTTTAGTCATTTTAACTTTTCACACATTCATTTCGGACAAAGCTCTGCAATCGGACTTGATTTTTTCGTACAGTCCCGAATATACCGAATACAGCTCGTTGTATTTTTTGACGTTTTCCGCATCGGGCTCGCAGACGCTTTTTATTTTCAGCGTCGCGTCGCACGCTTCGCGCACGTTTTTGTAGATTCCCGTGCCGGTCGCGGCAAGCAAAGCGGCTCCGAGCGCGCCGCCCTCGTTCGAGGACGCCGTCTTAACGTCGCAACCGAACACGTCGGCAAGCATTTGACGCCAAAGCGGACTTGACGCCCCGCCTCCGCACACCATCATTTCTTCAACACCGATCCACGCGTCCTTGAAGATCGTCAAGCTGTCGCGAAGCGCAAACGTAACCCCCTCCATGACGGCACGAAGCATATCGTGACGCGTGTGCATCGAAGTCAAGCCTATGAAAGCACCTTTCGCAAACGGATCGAGATGCGGCGTGCGCTCGCCCATAAGATACGGCAGATACAGCAGTCTGTTCGAGCCGACAGGCACTTTGAACGCATACTCGTCCATAACCTTGTATACGTCAATCCCTCTTGCGTCCGCCTCGATCTGCTCCGACGCGCAAAAATTGTCTCTGAACCAGCGCAAGGACAGTCCCGCCGCCTGAATGACTCCCATCACGTGCCATTCGTTCGGCACGGCGGAGCAAAAGCTGTGTATGCGCCCCTTCGGGTCGTACGTAACCTCCGGACTGTGCGCGAAAACGACGCCGCTCGTGCCTATCGTCGCAAACGCTCTGCCGCCCGACACAACTCCGCAGCCGACAGCGGACGCGGCATTGTCACCCGCGCCGCCGACAACGGGTATGCCCTCAGGCAGTCCCGTAAGCTTCGAGGCAAGCTTCGATATTTTTCCCGTAACGCACTGCGACTCAAACACGTCTCCGAGCATCGAGCCGTCTATTTGCAGCTTTTCAAGCACCTCTCCCGACCAATCTCGCGCGGCGATATCCAAAAGCTGCATTCCGGACGCGTCCGAAGCATCAGTCGCACGCTCTCCGGTGAGCATATAACGTATATAATCCTTTGGCAAAAGGATCGTTTTGCATTTTTCGTAAATGTGAGGCTCATTTTCGCGAACCCACAGTATTTTCGACGCCGTAAAGCCCGTAAGCGCAGGCGACATCGTGATCCGCATGAGACGCTCCGCGCCGACGCGCTCCGTTATTTCGTCGCACTGCTTCGAGGTGCGCTGATCGCACCAAATTATGCTTCTGCGAAGCACCTTTCCGTCACCGTCAAGCATGACAAGACCGTGCATCTGACCGGAAAGTCCTATGCCGACAATATCATTTACGTTGATGCCCGCCGTCACAGCGGCGATTCCTTCGAGAGTCGCGCGCCACCAGTCTGACGGATCCTGCTCCGCCCATCCGACGTGAGGCTGATACAGCGGATATTCAACAGTCTTTGACGCAAGCTTTGTGCCGTCCTCGCCGAAAAGGACAGTCTTGGTGCCCGATGTTCCGATATCTATTCCGATAAGATATGCCATATAATCATTTCTCCTCCGAGCATTTCCTTCCTTTTAATTATATCACGCGCACACGCGTGCACGCGCGTATACAATACCGAAATTTTCGGACATTATTTTGTCATTTACCGATAACGTATTCGTAAGCGACGCGAGCTCTGTCGCCGTCGCCGTGCGAAAGCGTCACCGTTCCGCAACGCTTGAAGCCGTGACGCTCAAGAAACGACTGCATGACGCTGTTTCCTCTGTGCGTGTCGGCGCGGACGCAATCTCTGCCGGCGGACGCCGCAAATCCGAGCAGTTCACGTACAAGCGCAGACGCCGCTCCGCGTCCGCGGTAAGCCTCGCTTGACGCAACGCGATGGATCACGGCGTAATTCTCCGTATTTGTCAGCCACTCGCCGTCAATTTTCTCATAATCGGGTTCGGGAGGCGGTAAAAACGCCGCCGCAGACGCGATTTTTCCGTCAGCCTCCGTGACGTAAAGCCTGCGCCGCTCAACATCCGCCTCGATAACCTCGCGCGACGGATATCCGTCCTGCCACTGATCAATTCCGAGCGACGCTATCGCGCGTCTGCCGTCATCGTACAGCTTACCAAGCTCATCAAGATCGAAAACGCTCGCAAGTCGGAACGAATACTCCGTTTGTTTTCGCTTTCCGCGCCTCACCGTCGCAACCGCCGCATCCGCGCACAGGAAAAGCACGCCTCCGAGCGCTATCCAAACGATAAGGTTTCCGACGACGGAATAAAGCGTTTTCGTCGAGCGCATACAAACCTCGGTGACAAGGTAATTCCGTTCATCTATCGGTATCGACGAGACGATCTTCCCCGTCGGCGCTATTATGCACGTGTATCCGGTGTTTGCCGCTCTGACGACATATCTGTCCGTTTCGATTGCGCGCAGCACCGCCTGCGCCGTATGCTGGTAAAGCGCCGCACTTTGACCGAACCAAGAATCGTTCGTCGAGATCGTCAAAAGCTCCGCGCCCTCTCTAACCGCATTAAGCGAATATTCCTCGTATATCGAATCAAAGCAAATAAGATTGCCCACCTTGCCGTGTTCCGTTTCGGCAACATAGGCGCCGTCACCAGGCTCGACAGTCGATGTGAACATATTCAGCGACGCAAGTCCCGGAACGAGCTTTTCAATAATCGGCTTAAACGGCACAAACTCACCGAACGGTACAAGTCTTTGCTTTTTGTATATACAATCGGTATCGACGCCCGATGTCGGAGACACATTCAAAACGACGTTGTACGATTTTCCCGCGTCGTCGCCCTGCTTGTCGTCCCAAAACGCCGTTGCGAATATCGTTGCGTCGTTTGCCGCCGCGAGATTTTCAAAATAACGCAGAATAAACGTGTTGCCCTTTACATCGTACGGCATCGACGATTCAGTCCACACAACGATTTCGGCTCCGTCGGCGACAGCGGCGTCAGTCAGACTCTTGTACACGACGGAGGTATTGTCAAAGCTGTTGTCTTTCCATTTGTCGGTTGACGAAATGTTCCCCTGAAGCGCGCCGACAATCACAGATCTGTCCTCGCTGTCGGGCGTATGCGTCAGCGAAATGATGCCGCCGAGCGTGAGATTGACGGCGAAGATCGCGCACGCCAAGCCGATAGACACAAGCGTTTTCGCGTATTTTCGCTTTATCGCAAGCAAAGCCGCAAGCGCCGCATATCCGTTGACGGCGATCAAAGCAAACGAGACAAAATAAGATCCGAAAAGCGAAGCAGATCTGACAAACACGGGCGCGTATGCCTGACCGATCGCAAGTCTGCCCCACGGCACTCCCGCCCACGTCAGCGTTTGCAGTCCTTCGAAAAGTATATACACACCGCCGAATATGATCGGGTAAATCGCGGGCTTTGCAAATTTGCTTTTAACCGTTACCAAAAACAGCGGCACTTGAAGCATCGCAAACACAGTCTGGATCAAAGGAAGTCCCACCCATGCAACGATAACAACGGAAAGCGCCACAGACGTCGAAAGTCCCGTAAAATCAAGCGGATACATAAGCAAGAACCAGTGCCAGACAGTCAAATAATACGGCATAAAATATGCAAATCCGAGCAAAAAGCCGCGTTTCGGCGCGAGCTTGTCTTTCGCGAACAAAAAAAGCACCGCCAAAAACGGCGCGATCGAGAACCATTCAAGCATTGCGGGCGCAATATACGACACACACAAGCCCGTCAAAATTCCCGAAGCAGGCAAAAGCAATAAATACAGCTTCTTTTTCATAGCTCTCTCCAAATTTAATATTATCAAAATGCCGGAGGAACAAGGACACTCCTCCGGCACGCAAAACACTTTGATTAAATTACTTTGCGTTTTTGAATTCACGCATAAAGTCAACGTTTTTCAAATCTATCGAAACGCTTTTCCCGTTAAGATACGCAAGCTCTCCGTCGTATCCGTCAAGACAAAAAACGATTTTATACGCGCACAATGCCTGAGAACGGTAGCCCTTTGATCTGTCGGCAAGATTTTTGCCGTACCGCCCCTCTCCGAGAAGCGACCAGCCGGCGTGCTCCATGTGAGCGCGGATCTGATGTGTGCGTCCTGTAACAAGCTCGATCTCGCAAAGCGAAAGCATGGACTCCGCCTCACCGACTGTTTGCAAGCATTTGTACTTTGTCACGATAGGCTTTGAGCCCGGCACGTTTTTATCGTACACGCGAACGCCGCCGTTCCCCTCTCTGCGAAGATAGCCGTTCAAGGTTGCCGACATCGGATGCGGTCTGCCGTGCACGGCGCAAAGGTACAGCTTCTTTATAAAACGCTCCTTTATAATAAGGTTCATTTCACGAAGCGCAGACGCGTTTTTCGCCGCGATAACAAGTCCGCGGGTGTTTCTGTCTATTCGATTGCAAAGCGCGGGCGCAAACGTATTTTCGAGCTTCGGATCATATTCTCCGCGTCCGTACAGATACGCTTGAATGTGACCTATGAGCGTGTTTTTGTCGTCCGACGCCTCGCCGTCCGCATCGCCGGAATGGACAAGCACCCCAACCGGCTTATCGCATATAATGATATTATCATCCTCATAAACGACAGTAAGCTTTGGCTTGACCGAAACGATCGCGGCATTTTTTGCAGTATCGGGAAAGAATTCGTCGCTGATAAAAAGCTTGATCTCGTCACCGACGGCAAGCATCTGCGACGGCTCCGCCTTTTTGCCGTTCACCTTGACGCATTTTTGACGAATGTATTTATACAAAAGCGATTTCGGCATTCCCACCGTCGCCTTCGCCAAAAATTTATCGAGACGTTGTCCCCCATCGTTGACACCGACGTTAAGAAGCCTCATCAGATAGTGCCGAAGATTCTGTCGCCGGCGTCGCCGAGGCCGGGAACGATATATTTGTCCTCATTGAGGCGTTCATCAATAGCCGCGATGTAAAGATCGACGTCGGGATGAACCTCCTGGAGATATTTGATGCCTTCGGGAGCGCCTACGAGACACATAAGTCTGATCTGCTTGCAGCCCTGATTTTTAAGGATGGTGATCGAATCGACAGCGCTGCCGCCCGTCGCGAGCATCGGGTCGGAAAGCACAACAAGTCTCGATGCGATGTCATCCGGAAGCTTGCTGTAATAAAGCACGGGATGATGAGTATCATGATCTCTGTAAAGACCGATATGACCAACCTTAGCCGCGGGAACGATCTTCAAAAAGCCGTCGGACATACCGAGTCCGGCACGAAGGATCGGAACGATTGCGAGCTTTTTGCCCGAGATCTGCTTTGCATTCATTTTGCAGATGGGAGTTTCTATTTCGTATTCCTCCAAGGAGAGGTCTCTTGTGATCTCGTATGACATAAGCATGGATATTTCATAAAGAAGCTCGCGGAACTCTTTTGTTCCCGTGTTCTTGTCACGCATAATTGAAAGCTTATGAGTAATGAGCGGGTGGTCTATTACGTGTACCATTTGGTTAATATTCCTTTCGGTCATTTATTTGATTTAATTATACCCCAACGTCGAATTTATTGCAATAGAATTATCGTACAAACCTTCGATTTTTTCCTCGACTTCGTAAAAATTTATAAAATTATCTTCAAAAGCGGACAAAATTTTAACTAAACGATTAATTTACACGTACCGCGACAAATGATATAATTATAGATATATCTATGATAAGATAGTTAGAAATCCTTTATCGGAAAGGCTGAAAACATGAAAAAGATCCGTGCAGGTATAGTCGGCGCTACCGGAATGGTAGGTCAGCGCTTCATCACTTTACTCGAAAACCACCCTTATTTCGAAATATCCGTTCTTGCGGCATCTCCTCGCTCTGCGGGAAAGCCGTACGCGGACGCCGTCAACGGACGTTGGAAGATGACCTCTCCCATGCCCGAATGCGTTCGCAACATGACAGTATACGACGCATCCGACGTTGATACCGTTTCCTCAATGTGCGACTTCATATTCTGCGCGGTAGATCTTTCCAAAAACGAAGTTCGTGCGCTTGAGGAGGCTTATGCCAAGGCGGAAACTCCCGTCGTGTCAAACAATTCCGCCAACCGCGGAATGCCCGACGTACCGATGCTCATTCCCGAAATCAACGATTCTCATCTTGAGGTCATCCCCTATCAGCAAAAGCGCCTCGGAACGACTCACGGCTTCATCTGCGTGAAGCCGAACTGCTCGATCCAAAGCTATGTGCCGATGCTCACGCCTCTGCTCCGCTTTGGAATCAAGCGCGTCATCGTTTCGACATATCAGGCTATCTCCGGATCGGGAAAAACACTTGCCGAAACTCCCGAAATGAACGATAACGTAAAGCCCTACATTGCCGGCGAGGAAGCAAAAAGCGAGCAGGAGCCGCTCAAGATCTGGGGTACAGTCAAAAACGGCTTGATCGAAAACGAGAAAAACATCAAGATCTCGGCGCATTGCGTCAGAGTCCCCGTTTCGGACGGTCACCTTGCGTCCGTTTTCGTTGAATTTGAAGAAAAGCCCACAAAAGCGCAGATCATCGACGCTTGGAAAAACTTCAAGGGCAAGCCGCAGCTTCTTTCCCTCCCGTCCGCTCCCGAACAGTTCATCACCTACTTCGAGGAGGATGATCGCCCGCAGACTGCACTCGACCGTAACATCGGCGGCGGCATGGGCGTAAGCGTCGGTAGACTTTGCGAGGATACGATCTTCGACTATAAATTCATCGGTCTGTCTCACAATACGCTTCGCGGCGCGGCAGGCGGCGCACTTCTCTGTGCCGAGCTGCTCTGCAAAGAGGGTTACATCACATCTAAGTAAAAATAAACAAAAATATTTCCGATATTTTCGTTTTTGTGTTTATTTCGACACACTTTTATGCTATAATATAATTGCGAAGCGGTAATACCGCGTTCGTAATTCAATAAAGGCGGTAAAGAAACATGAAAACAACGATCATCGGTAAGCAAATGAACGTGTCGGAAGACTTAAAGGCGCTTGTCACCAAAAAGCTCTCGAAATTTGACAAGTTCTTCAAGGACGGTGCCGAAGCCTTCGTAACCTTTAACCGCAGGCACGATCAGGAATGCCTTGAGATCACTATCTCCGCGAACGGAACTCTTTTCCGCAGTGAAAAGAAAAGCTCTACCTTCCAAAATGCGCTTGACGAATGCATAGAGGCGATCGAGCGTCAGATCAGAAAGAACAAGACTCGCCTTGAAAAGCGTCTGCGCGACGGCGCATTCGCAGTCCCCGCCGAGGAAGCCGCAGTCGTTGACGCGGAGGAAGAAAAGGAGCTTATAATCCGAACAAAGAGATTCCGCTTCAAGCCAATGACACCGGATGAAGCAATTCTGCAAATGAATCTTCTCGGACATGAATTTTTCGTATTCGTTGATTCACAGTCGGAGGACACCTGCGTTGTCTATAAACGCGACGACGGCAACTACGGTCTCATCGTTCCCGAAAAATAAAGCTTAAAGCTTTGCATAAACAGCGGATGCTGTGCGACAAAAGCTTTGCATATCAAAAAAGCACCGATTTCTCGGTGCTTTTTTATTATGAAGCGTCAGGCTGTCATTCGTTGTCCGCGCTTTCGTCTTTGTTCTTTTTCGCTTTGGACTTTTTATTGACGCAAACAAGAATAATAACAACGACAGCTCCCGGCAAGATCAGCCACGGAAGCACTGATACGACACCTATCGTTGCACCCTTGAAAAATTCCACCAGCATCTCAACGGACTCGCCGAAGGACGCCGCCAGACGTTCACCGAAGGTTTCGGGATCCTCCTCCGGCTCCGTGATCTTTTTCACCTCCTGTATATCGACAGTTACAGTCGAATACGCAACAAGCGAATCGTATTTGTTGAGAGTTCCCGTGTAGGATTCGATCTTGTAGAGCACCTCGGTCAGCGCGTTGTCTATAACTATGATCTCGTCAAGCGTCTCCGCTCTGTCAAGCAATTCCATATATCTGTCGCGCTGTGCCTCAAGCGACGCAAGACGCGCTTCTATATCGTAATACGACTCGGTGACGTCCTTGGAGTCGATGTTCATGTACAAAAGATTGCCCCACTCTGCAAGCTTGCCCTTAAATTCATCAAGAACGTCGGACGGAATACGGAACACGATGTTCGAATATCTGTATCCCTTGCCGCTCGTGCCGAGCCCTCTTTCGTTGGAGGATTCAATGTATCCGCCGAGCGCGGACGCTCTCTGCTTGATTGCGCTCACAGTGGCGTCGTAATCAGTCGTTTCAAGCGAAACAGTAACGTATTGGATCCGCTTTTTGGACGTAATGTTTTCCGTTATCGCTTCAAGCGAGCCCAACGAGCCGCTTTCGCCGTCCGAAGCGCCGTTGTCTGTTTTGTTCCCGGATCCGTTCATTTCTTCCGAAGCTCCGGGAAAATATTTGTCCGAAGCCGCATCGTTTTGGCCGGATGCGGAGCACGACGCAAGCGATATCAGCATCAGCACCGCCGCAAGGATCGCAGTAAGTCTTTTGAATTTCATAACACACCTCCGAAAATTTTCGTTTGTACTTATATAGACGATGAACCTGCTTGAAAAGTTCCGTCAAAAATCAAAAAAACACGCAAAAATTGCGTGTTTTTCAATTACAAGCTTCTGAAGCCCTTGCCGATGATCTCGCTCGTATTTGTTATCATAATAAACGCCGTCGGCTCGTGCGATTTTATGAAATTACGCAGATGTATCGCCTGAGCGCGGTTCATGACCGTCATGACAACGCATTTGTCCCCGTTCGTAAACGCGCCCTTAGCCTCGTATACTGTCGCGTCACGATGAAGCTCGTTGCAGATAAAATCGCAGATCGGCTTCGGATCGGTGCAAACGATGTTGAAATACTTGCAAAGATTGATACTTTCTATGACTGTATCTATGACAAGCGATTTTGCGAGGAAGCCGCAAAGCGAAAACAGCCCCGTTTTGACGCCGAACACGAAAAAAGAACAGCAGACAGTCAGCGCGTCGGCAACCAAAAGTCCCGTGCCGATGTTGCTTCCCGTGTACTTTTTGATTATCATTGCGATTATATCGGTGCCGCCGCTCGAAGCGTCGAAATGAAACAAAATCGCAGACGCAACGGCAGGCGTGATTATGGCGAAAACAAGCTCGATCACGGGCTCGTCCGTCAAAGGCTGCGACATGGGGAAAAGCTTTTCAAACACCGAGATCAAGCTCGAATACAGGATCGTAACGTATACGCTTCTTGCGGCAAATTCCTTTCCGAGCGTAAAGAAAGCAAGCAAAAGCAGCGCAATATTCAATATGAGCATTATATCGGACGCGGTAAAATCCGTCAGTGCGGCGATAAGCATGGAAATGCCGCTGACTCCGCCGAAGGTGAAGTTGTTTTGGAAGCGGAACACATAAATTCCCGCCGACAGAAGTATCGTTGCCCCCGTGAGAGTGATAAATTCCGTGATAATTGATTTAATATCTCGCTTTTGCAT
>CAZOMK010000036.1:0-12914 GCA_964580615.1 uncultured Lachnospiraceae bacterium
CCAGGCAAAGGTAGACGGTCTTGAGTTGGGAGCTATCCTTTAGCATTTGCAAAGCGGCACGATCTGCCGTTGAGCAGAGTGCGACATAGGAATGCTTTTGCCAACCGCTTTTGTGCATTGAAATGAATGCAAGCATATCTATCGGGGCTTCGAATACGAATAGTTTTTCCGAATCGCCCTTGTAATGAAAGCTGTATTCGGCAATACTGCCGCCGACATTGCCTTTGTAATCCGAATTTGGTGAGGTGGCTCGCTTGTGTGCGTGGACGGGGATGCCGTCTGTATCAACACCAACGAACACGGCATTGTGATGTCTTGCATCCTCGTAAATCAGACCATTTTTTATAAATTGATTCAGCACATCACGGTCGATGCACCGTTCGTGAATGAGATAGCCATAGACTCTACGCATATCCGCATTTTTCTCGGGCAGGACGAACGGGATGCGTTCTGCCGCTTTCGGCTCTTGCACCTCTCGTTTCAGTTCTGCACCGCCACCTTCACCGAGCAGACTTTTGACGGCTTCGGGATAGGAAAGTCCGAAATACTTTTGCACAAAACCGATCGCACCGCCGCCGACCTGCTCGTATTGGCTGTACCACTCAAAGCCGTTGATTGATACTTTGCCGGACGGAGCCTCCCACACAAACTCTCGTCCGACTCGCTTGACCGATTCGCCTTGCATCGTCAGGTAATCTGCAATGCTCGTGCTGTTCGCCAAGTCTTTTTCTTGTTCTGTAAATTTGATATATGGCATAGTAACCTTTCTTGTTTG
The DNA here is from genome assembly GCA_964580615.1 of uncultured Lachnospiraceae bacterium. Taxonomy (GTDB): domain Bacteria; phylum Bacillota; class Clostridia; order Oscillospirales; family CAG-272; genus DTU064. Next base: position 776 of record CAZOMK010000036.1, read on the forward strand.
CAATATTGTCATTTAATTATTTTTTAACCCTAACAAGCACTCTCGTGCTATTTTCGCAGAAGCGGTAGCAGAAATGTGTCAAAAGAACGGATACCACAAATAAACACAAAAGGCGGCGGATTTCTCCGCCGCCTTTTGTGTGACGAATATTATTTTACGCTTTCGTGTCCGATCGTCGTTCATGCGTGCCCCCTAAGGGACGCACTCTCGATTGATCTCCTTTATGCAAGCGACATTTGACCGTTAGTAAAGCGAAAATTTCTCATTCCTCTGCCGCTGAACTTATCAGAGGGGATAGCCGCTTCAATGCGCTCTATATCTTCCTTCGAAAATTCGATCTTCAACGCGTCGATCGCGCTTTGCAGGTGATCGGGATCTGTCGTGCCGACAAGGCTCTGCACATTATCGTATTTCGAAAGTGACCATGCAAGAGCAAGCTGAGAAAGACCGATCTCCTTTTCGTCTGCGATAGCTTTTACCGCTTTTATCATCGAAAGATTTGTTTCTGCGTGCTCGGTTGAGAGCGCGCCGCGTGCGAAACGAGGATCAACATTGATTTTTTCAAGGACATTGTCTGCAAACAGTCCGTGACCTAACGTACCAAATGCAAGAACCTTGACGCCGAGCTCCTTTGCAGTGTCGATCAGTTCATTTTCGATATCACGGTTGATGAGCGAATAGGACATCTCGACTGTGTGAATCGGGTGCACCTTGCAGGCGCGGCGAAGCGTTTGGGCATCAACCATGGAAAGACCGATATGACGGACGTATCCCGCCTCAACGAGCTTCGATATTTCACCGACCACTTCCTCTACGGGAATTTCCGTGTCCTGACGGGCGGGCTGATAAAGGTCAACGTAGTCCATGCCAAGCCTTGCGAGAGAATAAGCAAGGTGTCCTTTGATGTCAAAAGGCTTTACGTCCAACCCATAGATTCCGCCGCCCGGCTGCGGAAGCACGCCGAATTTTACCGATAAAAAGTAACTGTCTCTCGGCACATCGCGCATAGCTTCGCCAACTATCATCTCGCTCTCGCCGGAGTTGTAAAATTCACCCGTGTTAAAAAGCGTAATACCACTGTCAATTGCTTTATGAATTGTATTTACCGATTTTTCGGGATTTCTGCGGCTCGACATACCCATACAGCCGAGTCCGAGTCTGTTAAGTTCTGTCATGACACACCTCTTATTTAATATAATTTGTTGCGATACGGTTCTCGATCACATCACGGAGCTCATATTTGCCGTCAAAACGACCGAGTGCGAGAGCACAGCAAGGAGTCATTCCGTCGGGGATATTAAGCGATCGTTTCAGCTCATCGTTTGCGTTCAGCACACCGATAGCGCCCCAAATGTGACAAGCGCCAACGCCGAGCTCTGTTGCGGTGAGCGCCATGTTCTGCACGATTATTGCCGCATTCGAATAGTTTACGTTGCTCATGGCGCAGTCACTCACGACAGACGACACAAGAATGATCGTCGGAGCGCCGTAAAAGGGGTGCATATTGGGGTTTCCGAATGTGTCCGCCGTTGCTTTTTCCCATTTTGCGAGCATTTCTTTGTTTTCGATAACGGTCAGGCTCAGGGTATCGTACATTGCACGACCGACGGGAGCGGCATAAGCCGCATCGAGAATTTCCGTAAGCTCCTTTTCGCTGATCTTTTCCCCGTTAAATTCACGGACAGATCTTCTGCTGTGGATTGCTTCCAATGTGTTCATAGCTGTTCTCCTTTCATATTCCGAACAATTTTTCCGCATTTTTATATGCGATAAGTTCTTTTTCGTTTTCAGCTATCGGTGCTTTTTCAATAAACGACGACGCATCGTCATTCAATATAAACGGATAGTCAACCGAGTGAAAGATCCTTTCCGCGCCGAGCACATCCATGCAAAATCTGAGCTGCGGATAGTCAAAAATTCCGCTCGGAGTTACGTAAACGTTTTCTTTGAAGGTTTCGGTCACTGTTCTTTCAAGTCCCGTCACAGACCTCGGCAGCGCTTGATCAATGCGAGAGAGGAAAAACGGAACCATCTCTCCCCAATGGCCTGCGATTATCTGCAATTTCGGGAATTTCTCAAGCACACCGGAAAGTATCAGGCGCAAAAGCTGTATACCCGCTTCATTGTGCCAGCCCCAACCGTAGAGGGAAAGTCTTGCGCTGAGTCTGTCGCCGAGTCCGTCGTAATAGCATTTCTGAACACTCGCCATCGGCGGCGCCGGATGTATATAGATCGGCGCATTCAAGTGTTCTGCCGCTTCTAAGATCGGCAAAAATACTTTATCATCGAGGAACGCATCTTCGCCCGACGCTCGTCCCGCTAAAATTATGCCTTGAAATCCAAGCTTTGTCACTGCTCTTTCAAGCTCTTTTACCGATGCTTGAACATTTTTCCACGGCAGAACTGCAAATGCACCGAAGCGATCGGGGTGTTTTTTTACGATCTCCGCAAGCTCGTCATTTGCTTCACTTACAACACAAGCTTCGTTTTCGGGTAAAAGCTGTGTGCAAACGGGTGCCGAAAGGATCTGCTTTGAGATACGGTGCGTATCCATATTTTCGGTACGCTTTTCCATATTGCAGTAGAGCTCGATGTCGGGAAAATACGGAAGTCCCGGTGAACCTGCCGACAAGGTGCGTAACGCATCCTCGGACGGATATTTTGCAAGCGCTCTGTCAAGCGTTTTCAGCGGTATATGTTCTTCTATCGTGATGATCTTCATAATATTTGCTCTCGGTCTGTCAAAATTTGCTTGATGCGTTTGATTGCCGTAATATCTTTATCGGCTCTGCCGTCGATCAAGATCAGCCTTGCCCGATTTCCGACAGTAACGGAGCCGAGTCCGTCGATATTGAACGTTTTGGCGATCTTACCGGTTGCGCTTGCCAACACATCTACCGGTGTCAGTCCCGCTTTACAGAGAAGCTCCGCTTCACGGTGCATGGACGAGCCGTAAGCAACAGCAGGAGCAAACGAGCCGATATTTGCATCTGTTGCGGCAAGCAGCGTTACGCCGCATCTGTAAAGCGTGCGAACGGCATCTTCCGCATTCTTATAGTGTTCGGAAATATATCCGTTTCTTCCGCTGTGTGCAAACGCCTCCATCATCACAAGTGTGGGCGCAACGGCAACTCCGCGCTCTGCGATTTCTTCGGCGAAGCTTTCGGGCAGCTCCTCCTTCATCGGAACGTGAAGCAGAATGTCCGCTCCGCTCTCCGCCGCCATTCGCTCTGCCTTGACGCTCGTTGCATGAACGGCGACTTTGAGATCATGCTCATGCGCGGCGGCACAGATGCTTTTCAGCACATTTTTCGGCATCAGATTTGGCTCGAAAAGCAAGACCTTAATATACTTCGCCTCATTCTCGACAGCCTTGTCTACATATCCCCTTCCGTTCAGCGTTCCCATCGTCATGCCTGCCGATGATATTATCGTAAACTCTTTGGAATTTGCGACAAGCTCACTCGGTGCGGAAACATCGCAAGTTGCCACAACGCCGTTTTTCAGCATTTCCGCCGTCTGATCGACGTTTGTCATGTGCGTATGCGCATCTATGAGTCCCGGCATCAAAAGACAGTCATTATTTGTGCTTTCCGACTCGGTCACTGCGGTGATAATACCGTTTTCTACTGTAACGGAAGCGTTTTCTATGACTTTTTCACCGTCAAACAACGGATAATTTAATGTTACCCTACTCATTTTTCTACCGACATAAGCTCGCTGAACTTCATCACAAGCCCATAGTGATTACTCATAACGAGATAATTGGCACGGACAACGACCTTATCTCCGATTGCCACCTTGCTGTAATGATCGTCCGTCGGGAAGATCACGAGTGCATAGGTTTGACCGCTTACGCTGTCGGACAGCTCGATTGACGGCTTGTTGTGAATATCGGGACCGATCTTCGCAGCGATGCCCGTAACCTCAAAGCGCTTGTCAACGTATTTGGCATAGAAGCTCTCCGAGTCAAAGTTAAACTCACCGCAAAGCGTTTTCGCATCAAACGGCATATCCTGCGAAAGTATGGGCATAGCCGTTGTTTCGATCTTATGTGTTTTCGTTCCCGACGGATGTTCGGGATAAAATTTCAGTTCTTTGTTCATTGTTCTGTCTCCTGTTTCGGTTTATTTTCAACTCCGATTTTCGGAAAGTTCATTCACATTAACTATTATACATTCTTGCCGGTAACATTGTCAATATGTGCGGCTTATTGTTTACAAAAAAAGATGAAAAAACGGCAAGGTAAATTGCTTTTCCCTGCCGCTTTTGTCAAGTATTGATTTTCGTTTAGGTACACTTTATATCAAAATCCCGTTACAATGATCGAGTTCATGCTGAATGATCTGCGCCGTTAGGCCGGTGTAGGTTTTAATGCGGAGTTTCATTTCCAAGGTCTGATACTGCACCTTGACAGTCTTGTATCGTTTGCACTTACGTGGACCGCCGAGAAGCGACAGGCAGCCTTCCTCGGCATCGTACACGCCGTCTTTTTTGATGATTTCGGGATTGAGCATCACCGTATACGCAGGTGCACGTCCGCTCTCGTCAAGAAAAGCGATGATACGTTTTCGCACGCCGATCATATTTGCCGCCATGCCTAAACAGCTTTCATTATGCGCCGTCAAGGTGTCGAGCAGATCCTTGGCGACCTGAAGATCCTCTTTGGTTGCGACCTCCGACTTTCCCGCAAGGAAGATCGGATCGTGGATTAATTCTTTTATCATAGCGTTATTCCTGACAAAATTTTCTCTGAGTATGCTTTCAAATTGCCGATTTTCGTGCAATTGCATTCACAATCATATTACTATTCTCGACAAATTGCAAGCAATTTTGTAAAATAAAAAAGCCGCGTCATCGGATCCTTTTTCATTTCCATAATATTTGCAAGGACAACTGTCGTATCGGTATGCTAAACTGTTGTCACAGAAAGGAGATGACTTTATGGAAAACAAAAACTTGATCGACAACGCCGTCGAGTTTATTCAAAAGAACCCAAAAGAGAATCTGTCACTGCAAAGCATTGCCGATAACGCGGGCTTCTCGCTCACCTATTTTGACGCAATATTCAAACAGCACACCGGATACACCCCCGTCGAATACTCACGAATTTACAAGCTCACAAGAAGCGCTCTTGAGCTTCGTCGGACGCAAAGATCGGTGCTTGACATTGCTCTTGATTTCGGATATGCAAGTTCCGAAAGCTTCACTCGTGCGTTCAAGAATTTTTACAGCATTACGCCGAGCGCATATCGCGAAAAATATTCATCCGAAGCAGTTACCTGGCGCAGCCTTTCGGGAAGGATCGCCATAAGCCGTTTCAGGCGCAATTTCCCGGAGCTGACGGAGACGGACATTGATTCGGCGCTTGATTTTTGCTTCACGCACAATCCGCTGAAATTTGCCGAGGACATCGTCGGAATGACTGTTGCGGAAACGGAGATCCTGACGCTCGGAGCTCCCGACAAGCTTGAGCATTTCGTTTACATTTCCGATTACGATTCGGTTGAGCCTTCTGTTTCACTTGTCTGCGAGGATGAAAAAGACGCAATTATGTATTTGAAGCTTTTGGCAAAGCAGAAGGCGCCGACTTTTTCGATTCGCAAAGCAGTCGGCGTCGAATGGGCGCAGTTTGACGCGGAGATCGCAAAGCTCGGCTTAATTTGCCGCAAGGGACACGACATGATATATGCGGGAGATGCGATCGAAGTCCCGAAATACGACGATATTACCGCGCGATTGCTAACGGCTGACGACGTAAAAGCAACAGAAGCATTCCGAATAAACGGCGGGTGCGCCGAAACTCATGTAAAAGCAATTCAAATATTCTTTGAGGGCAAGGGCAACGTCGGCATGAATCCGATGGGGGTATTCAAGGGCGGCGAGCTCGTCTGCCTCGCGCTTCCGACGCTTGACGAGATTCGCGAGCTGAAAAAATACGATATCGGTGCGATTTTCGCCCTTGACACGGAAATCAAGGCGAGAGCGGTCGATCTTATGTGGCGATATGCTATCGACTGCTGCATAAACGACGGCGCGGGGATCGGAAACGCTTACGCAAATGAGGACGATTCCCCTCTCGGAGTCGCTGCTTGCGAGCGTGTCGGACTCACAAAGATTGCGGAAAATCGCATATATCAAAAATAATCCGCAAGCAAAGCCTAAAAAACGCAGAGCACCGCCGAGAATAACCGAATGTTATTCTCGGCGGTGCTTTTGACATGGAAAGAAAAGCGTCGGCGGCAATTTTATCAGCCCTAACCTTCCCTGATGTTACAGTTCGCTTCCCGTTAGTTTTGTGACGCAGGGCAACGGGCAAAAATTCCCCGACATACACATATATCTGCCGTCCTCACATCTCAAATGAGCGACCGGCTCCCCGCGGTATTCGCAAAAATGCTCAGTCAGCACCGGAAGCCTGTCGGCGTTCACTTCAACGGCATTATACGCCGTCGCCGTTTTGCGTCGTTCGTCAGTGCTTCTCTTATCAGCTTTCAAGTTGCTTTGCAAGGAACGACGCCGCCGTTTCTATCAGCTTTACTTCAACGTCATCGTTGATCGGTGTTGCCTTCGCCCCCTCCGCCGCAACGGACAGCACACAGCCGACGACATCGCCCTCCGCGATTATGGGCATTGCACAGCGCACGTAATGCGCTCCTCCGTCGGTGACGTACACTTTTTCTCCGCCGGAAGTAAAATTGTTGTGCTTGTACAATTGTCGCGTCTCCGTCACGCTTTCAAGCTCATGCGATATTTTTCTGTCAAGGTAGTCCTTTTTCGAAATGCCCGACACACAAATGACAGCGTCTCTGTCAGTTATCGCGACGTCAAGGCCGCAGGTTCGGTGCAAAGTCTCTGCGTATTGCGTCGCAAACGAGTTTAATTCACCGATGGGCGAATACTTTTTGAAGATCACCTCGCCGTCGCGGTCTGTGTAGATTTCTAACGGGTCGCCCTCGCGGATACGCATCGTTCTTCTTATTTCTTTCGGAATCACGACTCTGCCGAGATCGTCTATTCGACGCACGATTCCTGTTGCTTTCATATATTTATTTCTCCTTATATTTCAAATTGTTTTATTATTATCTGTATTTTGAGGAGATTTATACTTGCAATGTATATTTTCAAGATATATAATTATAAATAACGGAGCAATATATGAATCGTATTTTGAAAGGCAGGCACCGCAATGAAAAAAAATACCGTTATTTTCGGAGACAGCTACTCCACCTTCAAGGATTACATTCCCGCGGGGTATGATGTATATTATGCCGATTGGGAATGCTCGGATACAGACGTAAGAAAAGTAACTGAAACATGGTGGTATCAGGTTGCCGAAGAAAAAAACTTGAATCTCGTATTGAACAACAGTTGGTCGGGCTCGACGATCTGTTATACGGGCTATAACAATATCGACTGCTCAAAATCGTCTTCTTTTATATACAGGTTAAAGCAACTTATCGAAGCCGACTTTTTTTTAAAAAACGAAATTGACACGGTTTTTGTTTTCGGCGGGACAAACGACAGTTGGTCAAACGCTCCGCTCGGAGAGCTCAAATACGACGGTTGGGAAAATGACGATTTGTATTACGTTTTGCCTGCGATATTTTATTTTTTGAAGCTCTTAAAGGAAACCTTGCCGAACGCGGACATTTACTGTCTTGTCAACACCGAGATCAAGCCGGAGATCATATCATGCTTGAATGATGCTTGCGAGAGATACAGCATAACGCCCGTAACCTTCGAACACATCGACAAAACCTGCGGTCACCCCACCGTTCAGGGAATGAAAGAAATAAAAAACAGCGTTTTGAACGCTATGAACAAATAAAACTGCGAAAAAACACAAAAACGGTGCAACCTTATTTAATAAAGTTACACCGTTTTTGCATGAAATATCAAATTTTATCAAAGAATATAGCCTTTGAGAACCTTGAGCGTATTCCAAACGCCGTCTATATGACTGCGCTCATAGCCGTGGCTCGCATAAACGCCCGCTCCGATCAGACCGTGACGAATATCGTAGCCGGCACGAAGCGTTGCCTCTACATCGGAGCCGTAATAAGGGTACACGTCAACGGCATAGTCAGCTTTTTCGCGCTTTGCTGCGTCGATCAGCTTACCCACTACCTGATAGCTGTACGGCCCGCCGGAATCCTTTGCACAGATGGAAACAGTCTTTTCCGTGCAGGAGAGTCCGTCTCCGACGCATCCCATATCAACGGATATGGACTCGGTAACGCCGTCGGGCACGGAGCATGATCCGCCGTGACCTACCTCCTCATACACGGTAACATGAACATATACTCGTCTTTCGGGCGTTATATGTTCATCGTGCAGGTACTTTGCGAAACCCAAAATAATGCCGACAGACAGCTTATCGTCAAGGAAACGACTTTTTATGTAGCCGCTGTCGGTAACCCTTGTGCGCGGGTCAAAGCAAACGATATCTCCGACCTCAATGCCGAGGGCGCGTGTATCGGACGCGGAATTAACATCCTCGTCGAGCACTACCTCCGTCGAATCGAAGTTTCTGTTTGCCGAGCTGTAATTTCCGTTGACGTGAACCGAAGCGTTACAGAGCTGAAGGGTGCCTTCGATCACCTTTCCGTCGCGCGTATAAACACGGACGTTTTCGGTTTCGCCGTTTTGTGCGCTCATGCCGCCGAGCGCTGTCAGTTTGAGACGTCCGTTTCCCTTTATTTCGGCAACCATACCGCCGAGCGTGTCTGCGTGAGCCTGCAAAAGAAGTGCGTCCGCTTTATTCTCGCCGCCGAGGTCGATCATAACGCTTCCCTTTTCGGTCAGCCATGCGTTAAATCCGAGGGATTCAAACGCAACTTTGACCCATGCCGCCGCCTTTTCCGTAAATCCGGATGGACTGTCCACCGCAAGAAGCTCGCAAGCCTTTTCGGTTGCATATTTTGCATATTCGTATTTCATATTAGCCTCCCGTTAAAAATGATTCTTAAAATCCGTTTGGATTTTAAGTTTCTTCATCTATAATAGCACAATGCCGTCAATTTGTAAATTCAAAAATGCCCGTAAAAGCTCCGTTTTGCACATTAAAAGCTTTCGCTCGGCATATTTTTTTCAATTAAGCGTTTTTTTCGAAAATAAGTATTGACATTTACCGTAACTGTGTGGTACAATATCAAGGCTGTGATAAAAACAGTCCAACATTGCATGGAGAAGTCGCCTAGTTGGTCGAGGGCGCGCGACTGGAAATCGCGTAACCGCCAAAAACGGTTCAAGAGTTCGAATCTCTTCTTCTCCGAATAAAAAGGCGCTCATTTGGAGCGTCTTTTTTGCTTTGTAAAACAAATTTTATTAAACGTTAAAGAAAGGTTACGATGAAAAACAATCTCAAACGCAAACCGCAAACTCTCGCTATAATCGGGAACGGCTTTGATCTCAATCACGGATACAAGACCAATTATTCCGATTTTGCCAACTCACGTAAAGCTTCGAAGGTGCTTTCCGAATTTGAAGCCTACTGCAAAGAGGAGCTTCCGGAGCGCACATGGCACGACTTTGAGAACAACATACGCGAGCTGACGCAAAAGCTGTTTTTGCAATCCTACGAGGCGGGCGTCGATTACGAAGAAAACAGGGCACGCGTCAAAGATGTCAATAATATTTTCGCGGAGCTTCAAGTCTTACTTGCCGATTATTTGAAAAAGGAAATCGACTCAAAGCCGCTGATCAAAAAAGACGGCATTTCTCAATATTTGAATGACGAAGCCGTTGCTTTGAATTTCAATTACACAAGGACCGCCGAGGCGTACACAAAAAACGTTATATATGTTCACGGATCCTTGAGGGAAAATTATATTCTTCTCGGCTATGACTCTCGCGAAGAAGCTTGCTTGGCAGAATACGACGATATGCGTTGGTACAAGGAATTTGAGCGAGAAGCGCTTGAATTAAGAAGATCGCTCCGTCGCTGTCCGTTTATTCGCACCAAAGGCAAAAGATACTGCGAGCTGACAGACGCACTCGAAGCATATCAAGCGACTGAAATATCTGGGCGCGGTTCAGACGACGAAGCAGCTTCGCTCATACCTCACTTCCGCAAGATCGACAGGTTCGTCAAGCATCATCGCGAGCAATCCTTGCTTCGCGGGATCGACTGCAAAAGCATAAAAACGGTTGCGGTTTTAGGTCACGGCATCGAAGCCGATCGCGTTTATTTGGACAGGATCCTTTCGAAATGCGACAAAATCGAAAAGATCGTCATATATCGTCACGAAAAAGAGACGGACGACGAGTTTTCCGAAAAGTCTGCCTTTTTGCGTAATTACAGCGACAACATTATTTCGATCGCTTATTAAAAAAATATTTATTGCAAATAAACAGTATGAAATTTCTTTTGCTATTGAAATATATGTAAAATCATGATATGATAAAAGCAGACGAAATATTACGCTCTTTTTTTGTCAAACTTCAACAATGCGTGCGTATAACGGAGGAACTTCTATGAAAAAAAGCGCGACATTAACGATTTTGATCCTGCTGCTTTTATGCTCGATCTTTTTCACCGTCTCCTGCGGCGACGATACCGACGATCCCGCCGACACGTCTGGAAGCACAGACGGCACAGGCAACATTACAACTGATTCGGACACAACAAAGCCGGATGAACCGGAGGTTCCGATCGAAGTTACCTATAAAAAGCTGAAGGTCACGGCGAAAATGATCACAAGCTCCGAGCCTTGGAACAACGGCTCCGACGTTGCCGCAAATGCATTTGACGGCAAGACGGCGACCTTCTTCGACGGCCTTGAAAACGGTTGGATCAAGGTTGACCTCGGTAAAGAATACGTTATAGGCAAGCTTGCCTTTGCTCCGCGCAGCGGTTACGAGTCCCGTTTGACAGGCAGCTTCTACGGCAGCTGCGACGGTAAAACTTGGTACGAGATCTACGACATCACCAAGGCGCCGAACAAGAAAAAAACAGTCGAATACGACGAGCTTCTCGTTCTCGGCTCGTTCAGATTCATAAAATATCAGAACACAGAGGAATGTGCAAACATTTCCGAAATCGAAATTTACTCCGCCGACGGTATTCCCGAAAGTATGCTTGAGGATATCAAGCTTGACGCATACGGCGACGGTACATTTGAAATATTTGATCACAATCCGGAGGATGACGGTATGATGCGCATTGAGCTTTCTTCCGATAATAACGAGATCTGCGACTACAATCCCTCCACCGTTTACACAGGCAAAAAGGGCGACGAAGTCATAATTAAGCTTGACAAGAGCGTGACGATCGGTGCGATCGCATACATGGGCGGCTCGGATCTTTCAAACATGGTTGGCGGCGAGATCTACGGAAGCGCCGACGGAAAATCATGGACGTTGATGCACAAAATCACCGAGGCTCCCGCAAAGGTGGAATCAACCTTCGTTTATTACGGTGACCTTCTTGCAACCGGAAATTATTCGTACATAAAATACACAAATCCCGATAAAAAAGTGGATATTTCGGAGATCAGAGTTTACGCTGTTGCCGCAGACTTCTCCGTTTCGCTGACAACACTTCCCTTCGCAACCTCTGAGGACGGTAAGGTCAACAACATCGCGCTTCAGTGGGGCTCCTCAATCGGCGCCGACAAATACGAGATCTACCGTTCAAACGGCGGAAGCTTTGAGCTTGTTTACACCGGTTCGGGTACTTCCTGGCAGGACTGCGAGCTTCCGCTCGGCGAATACAAGTATCTGCTCAAGATAAAGTATAAAAACACTGTCATCGAAAGCGCTGTATCGACTGCCGTTGCACGTGAAATGCCCGACGTTAAGCTTTCCGTTATAGATAACCAAACCTCCGCAGGCGGTCTTTCGACTCGCAGCGGCATCTGCTATGACGGCGTTTATTACAGCTATTCCGTAAACGTTTCCGGCGGAAAAGCTTCCGTCACCGAATCAACGTCGAAGGACGGCTTCCGCTTCGGAAAGGCGCGCACGATCGTAAAGCCGAAGGATCACAAGCTTCTTCAGAGCTGCAAGATCGAAAGCGTAAAGGTCGCTTACGACGAAAAATCCAACACCGTTATCATCGCGGCGCATTGGGAAAAGCCGGACGGCTATGCAGACGGCAAGCTTCTCCTCATCACAGGTACGCCCGGCGGTGAAT
>CAZOMK010000037.1:0-12905 GCA_964580615.1 uncultured Lachnospiraceae bacterium
TACATATACGGGCGTTGAAATCACCTGCAAGGTGGTGGGACTTGCGAAAAGCGGCGAAAATATGATCTGCGTAGCGGACGATAATCAGCTTATGCCCGACTATAAATCCTTCGGCTTTGCGTATGTCACGCCGAAAACGCTTGAAAAAGCGATCGGCTTCACCTTCTATCCGCAAATCAACATCGTATCGGATATGGAAAAAGCGGATCTTGAGGAAGCGATCAAGACTGCCGTCGGAACAACCTTCCTTGTAACAACGAAGAACGAGCACTATTCCTACGCAGGCTTGATGAGCGAATCGGAAGAAGGCAAAACGATGGGCTCCATACTGCCCGTGCTGTTCCTCGCCATCGCCGTTCTCACAATGGTAACGACAATGCACCGCATTTCCGCTAACGAAAAGGTGCAGATCGGCACGCTCAAAGCCCTTGGCTTCCGCGACCGCAAGATACTGATGCATTATACCTCTTACGGCTTTATGATCGGCATCGTCGGCGTGCTTCAGGCGTTGATTGTCGCGCTTGCAAGCGAGTACGAGCTGAGCATTACGCTCGGATGGATGACATACGTTGTCAGCATCGCGATCACATTCGGCGTGTCCTTGCTTGTCGGAGCTATGGTTTCGAAAAAGAACAAGAAAATTGATATGGTTGAGGCTCTTAAAGGCGCCGAATGATCGGTTGACGAAAATCCGCTCCGATCGAAGGACATCATGCGACAGAAAGGGAAGCACCTCGCTCCGAATGTGCTTCCTTTTTTTCGTTATTCGAAAAAAATCTATTGACACTGTTTTAATGAAATAGTATAATAAACAAAAGAAAACCGATGAACAAGAGTAGTAACCGTGCCTAAGCCATAAAGAGAGCGGTCGATGGTGAGAGTACCGTTGGGGGACGCAGGGCGAATGGACTTGTGAGGGCGGCAGAGAAAAGCTTCGGCTGAGTATGTGCCGACGGCGGCAGACCGTTATATTACTGCTGGGATATGCTTGTATCCCGTTAAGAGGAGAGTCTCAACGATTCTCAACTCAGGTGGCATCGCGGAGCATTGCTTCCGTCCTGTTTTATGGGACGGAAGCTTTTTTTGTCCTTAAAAATGATTTGAAGGAGGAGGGCACGATATGAATATTATATTTCCGGTCGGCGGAGTCAGGTCTCGATGGCGGCAATTGAAATTGCGGCAATTGAAATTGCAAATTGTGACCTCGACTGAAAAATAAATTACCTTGAAAGGATAAAAATAAAATGAAAGCGAACTATAAGGATTTTGATAATTATATTCAACAATACCCCGACGAAAACGGATATTACGGCGCTTACGGCGGAGCGTTTCTTCAGCCTGAGCTCGTTCCCGCCTTTGAGGAGATCAACGAAGCTTACGAAACGATCTGCAACAGTGCGAAATTCATCAATGAACTCAGACGCATACGCCGCGAGTTTCAGGGCAGACCGACGCCGGTCTATCATTGCGAGCGCCTTTCGAATCTTATCGGACGTTGTCAGATATACCTCAAGCGCGAGGATCTTAACCATACCGGCGCGCATAAGCTGAACCACTGCATGGGAGAGGGACTTCTCGCGCAGTATATGGGCAAGAAAAAGCTCATTGCCGAAACGGGCGCAGGTCAGCACGGCGTCGCGCTTGCAACTGCGGCGGCTTATTTCGGGCTCGAATGTGACATTTACATGGGCGAGGTCGATATAGCGAAGCAGGCTCCGAACGTCTCGCGCATGAAGCTGCTCGGTGCAAACGTTGTCCCCGTCACCTTCGGTCAACGGACGCTGAAAGAAGCGGTCGATGCCGCTTTTGAAGCATATTCTAAGGAATACGACCACGCGATATACTGCATCGGATCGACGCTCGGACCGCATCCGTTCCCCAAAATGGTGCGCGATTTTCAGTCCGTAGTCGGAATCGAAGCGAGAGAGCAGTTCTTCGATATGACAGGTCACCATCCCGACGCTATAACGGCGTGCGTGGGCGGCGGCAGTAATGCGGCGGGATTTTTCGTTCCGTTTTTGGACGCGCCCGTCGAGATCTACGGCGCCGAGCCGCTCGGCAAAGGCCCCGAAGCGGGACAGCACGCGGCATCCCTTGCTTACGGTACACCCGGCAGACTGCACGGCTTCGAAAGCTACATTTTGCAGGACGAAAACGGTGACCCGTTGCCCGTTTATTCCGTCGCAAGCGGACTTGACTACCCCGGCATCGGCCCCGAACACGCATTTTTGCACGATATCGGACGCGTTGAGTATGTGACGGTGGATGACGAGGAAGCGCTTGAAGCCTTCTATCTCCTCTCGCGCTTTGAGGGAATCATCCCCGCGATCGAAAGCTCCCATGCCATCGCCTATGGCATCAGATACGCGAAAGAGCATAATACGGGAAGCATCCTTGTCAACGTTTCCGGCAGAGGCGACAAGGATATGGACTATGTCCTCGAAAAATACGGAACAGGCGAAAAATACATCGAAAAATATCTCAAATAAAACGAAAAACGGTGCAGTCCGTACGGACTGCACCGTTTTTTATGATTATTTGATTGCGGAAAGTCTTTTCTTGGCGTCTGGAACGCTTTCTCCGTCCTTGGCGAAGAGAACCTCAACACATTTGTCGGTTATTTTGCCGAAGCCGTCAACAACACCGCTTTCGATCTTCTTGTAACCGTCCGTTACTTTCTTTGTGATTCTTTCGTTTACTTTAACAAATTCAGACATTTCTGAAATCTCCCGTTTCTTTTTGATTGTGAGCATATTATATCCGACGGATGTTTGCGAGATCTTTCGGAAATGTTTGAAATATGTTTGATTTTGATAAATTATCGCGCTTTTGCGTAAAGCTTGTAAAGCTCCTCGGACGCAAGACGCATCTTTGTCACAGTGCCGCTCTTTCCCTTTGGAAAACAACAAAATTGCTTTTTTTGCGAGCCGATGGAGATCATGTCACCGATTTCGTACCAAAAGAAATCGGCATTCAGACTGTAAGACGAGGAAACGTGATGACTGTAATCGAGCTTGCCGCCGAAGCCTGTCAAATGAAAGCCGTCGGGACTGTGAACAAGCCTTCCCACACCGACGTGATACAGCGCCTTTGAGTCAACGAGCATATATATCTCAACGTCAAGGTCAAATCCGTAGTTGCCGGCTTCAAGCTCCGAACGTACACATTCGCGCTGCCATGAAAACCAATCGGGAATGTGCGGGAAACGAACGTCTCCGTCACTTGATCTGAGCGAGCCGTACTCGTCAAGCGTGTACGACTTGCCGCACGCGGAGCAGCTTATTTCGGTGCCTGAGGATGTCATCTCGCCCTCTGACAAGCAGTTGGGACATTTGTAAAGCACACGTGACAGCCCCTCAGCGCGAAATTTTTCCTTGATACGGATCATGTTTTTTTGCTGCCAACGGAATTCGTCAAAGGCAAATTGCTCTCTGATCGCAGAATTGAGCTCGTCAACGCTCGCAGCCGCAATCTCGTCCGGCGAAAAAAGATATCTCATCTCGGCGGACACCTTGACCTTACGCAAGCGCAGACCGTTGTAAAGCGGGTCACGTGCAAACGCACCCTTTGTTCGAATCATGACAACGGGCACCTTCAAAAGCTTCAGACATTGACCGAGACTGTCCGGAAGGACAGTCGAAGTCCCGTCAAAGCTGTAGCCCGCTTCGGGGTACATGAGCACCGAGCATTTTTGCTTACGCAAAATGTGAACCATGTTACGCACGAGATTTACGTCTGTGACGAATTTTGTCGTCGGCGTACAGCCGATATTGTGCATGAGCCAACGCTTTCCGACAAAGGCGTCGAGCGTGCTGACGATGTTGTACGGCTTCGGGTAAAGTATCTTTGACGCTATTTTCAGATCGAGAAAGCTCGAATGATTCATAAGATAAAGACACGGCTCGTCTTTTTTCAGCCTGTCCATGCCGAATTCGCTGTATGAAAATCGTGTGGCGATAAGATCCGGCATTGAAGCTATCCGAACGAGGGTGCGGAACAAAATGTTCGGCTTTTTCGGCTTCGGATGGGTGTATTCGGGCAGAGAATCGACGAATTCAAAGCTTTTTTCAAGAGTCTTTATCTTCATTGTGAAATTCCTTTGTTCAGTCTGTCAGTTTGATTTGAGCGTTTGCGGCGGATGCGGGAGCATCGCCTGTATAAGGGATGCCGAGATGCTCGTATGCCATTCTCGTAACGACACGTCCGCGCGGCGTCCTTGCTAAAAAACCGATCTGCAAAAGATACGGCTCGTATACGTCCTCGATTGTTATAGCCTCCTCGCCGATCGTTGCCGAAAGCGTTTCAAGACCGACGGGGCCGCCGCCGTAAAAGCGGATCATTGATGAAATTATGCGTCTGTCGGTGTTGTCGAGACCGAGCTCGTCGATCTCAAGCATGGACAGCGCCTCGCGCGCAAGCTTATCAGTGATCTCGCCGTCGCCGCGAACCTGTGCATAGTCTCGCACTCGCTTCAAAAGACGGTTTGCAATACGCGGCGTGCCGCGCGAGCGCGACGCGATCTCGTATGCGCTGTCGGGATCAATGGAAATTCCGAGAATTCCCGCGCTTCGCGAGATGATGGCGGAAAGCTCCTCCGGCGTGTAAAGCTCAAGACGAAGCACAACTCCGAATCTGTCGCGAAGCGGCGTAGTCATCTGACCTGCACGCGTCGTTGCACCGATAAGAGTGAAGCGCGGCAAGCCGAGATGGATGCTCCGCGCCGCCGGGCCCTTGCCGATTATGATGTCGATGGCGTAGTCCTCCATGGCGGGGTAGAGTATTTCCTCGATCTGACGAGACAAACGATGTATCTCGTCGATGAAAAGCACGTCACCCTCGTTGAGGTTTGTCAAAAGCGCGACAAGATCCCCCTGCTTTTCGATAGCGGGACCGCTCGTGATCCTGAAATTAACGCCCATTTCCGCGGCAATGATCGCCGCAAGCGTCGTCTTACCGAGACCGGGAGGGCCGTACAGCAAAACATGATCGAGAGGCTCGCCGCGAAGCTTGGCTGCATCTATGTAGATGCCGAGCTCCTGCTTGGCTTTTACTTGACCCGTATACTCCGAAAGCGTTTTCGGACGCAGGGAATTCTCGCTTTCGCCCGTTTCCG
Source organism: uncultured Lachnospiraceae bacterium (assembly GCA_964580615.1). GTDB lineage: Bacteria > Bacillota > Clostridia > Oscillospirales > CAG-272 > DTU064. The sequence goes on from CAZOMK010000037.1 coordinate 5,114, forward strand.
CACCGAGATCGGCGTTTTGCAGACTTGAGTCAAGCAGCCTGTTTTCAAAATCAAAATCGTTTTCTATCATTAAAGCGACTCCTTTACATCAAACGCACGAGCGCAGCCTTTATAAGCTCCTCTGTGCTCTTTTTGTCTGCGTCGGGAACGTTTTTAAGCGCGTTCTGCGCTTCCGCACGTGAGTATCCGAGGACGATAAGCGCATCCTGAGCTTCCGAAAAAGACGGCGCACGCGTCGCGACGGAAGCGGCACTGCCGCCCTTTGCGTCTGCGGCGGAATTCATCGTAACGAGCTTACCCGAAAGCTCCAAAACAATGCGCTGTGCTGTTTTTACGCCGACTCCGGGCGCGCGGGAGATGAGCTTTACGTTTTGCGATGTTATCGCGTCTGCGAGAGCAGACGGCGATATCAACGAAAGGATGGACATTGCCGCCTTCGGCCCGACGCCGGAGATCGAGATAAGCATTTTGAACAGATCAAGCTCCTCAAGCGAGTAAAAGCCGAAAAGCTCGACGGCGTCGTCCCTGACAGCCATGTACGTGTAAAGCTTGGCGTCGGGACAGTCGGAAGTGATGGAGGGAAGTGAGGCGAGCGTCGTCGCGCTGACGGTCAGCTTGTAGCCGACGCCGCCGCATTCGATCACGGCGATGTTTTCGGCAACGTGTGTCAGCTCACCTTTCAAATAATAAAACATAATAACCTCACGAATGATCAATAAGACCGTTTTTTGCGAATAACGATGTCAACGGTGCAGACAGCGACGAATACAGTCAGTCCCAGCAAAGAAATAAGTCTGCCGTATACGATGCAGTCCGGTCTGTATTCGAGCGAAACGGAATGCGTGCCGGGCTCTGCGTAGAAGGAGATGGTCGCGCCGAGCGTTTCGATCAGCTTGACCTCCTCGCCGTCAACAGTGACCTTCCAGCCCTCATCATAGGGGATCGTCGTGTAGATCAGCTCGTCATCGACACTGACGTTGACAGTACCCTTGAAGCTGTCCTCCGTGTAATCCTCGATGACAAATTCGGATTCGGAAAGGATTTCGTAAGCTGAAGCAAGCGCGGATGAATCAATGTTGTAAAAATATGTGGGGAGCGTACCGACGTAAAGCTTTTCGTTGTCAGTCAAGCGAAGCGAAACGTTGATCTCCTCTCCTGCGGAAAAATATCCAAGATCGACGATTCGGCAGGTTTCGTTTCCGAAATAAGTGGAGAGCTTCGTTCCGTTGACGTAAAGATCGCATTCTCTCGGCCAATTGCTCGGGAAATAGCAGTAGATAGTGCCGTCCTCTGTCGCCGTTATCGTGTATTCGATCTTGCCGGTGCGATCCGAGGCGTCAGCCGTGTAAACTCTGTGACCGGTTGCAAACGTAAGCGTAACGCCCGTGTAGGTAGTGTCGGCGATGTCAATGGGAGTAAAGACCTCGATGTCCTCCTCACTGCCCGTCATTATCGTGATGATATCGTTCATTCTGTCGAACGGCGACGTTTCATCCTCCATCGAATAGGAGAGAAGCTCGTTGCTCACGCCGTAAGCGATCGAAAGCGCGTACGGATTGCGGTATGCGGAGATGACCTCGTATTTTTCGCCGGGATCGTATTCGTAGATCTTTTCGTAGATCTCGGATACGGAGTCACTTTCCTCCGCCATGAGGTACTTGACGCCCATCAGCATATCGAATACGGGAGTTCCGCCGAGATATTTGGACCAGTGCGACTTGGACGAAAGACCGAGCTGACGCAGGAAGGTGATGGTGTTTTTGTTAAGGGTGGAGGTGGAGTTCGAAAGACCTCTGAAGCCGAGCGCGAGAGGGTCGTTTGTCTTTCTGTGGAACGTTTTTTCCATGCGATAGAAGGAATCGTCGCGCGATTGAACCTCGTCTACGACGGGCTGAACTCTGTCAATAAATGTTCTGTACGAAACGCGGCTCGAATAAACAACGTCCGAATCGAGCGCAACGAGATTCAACAGTCCGCCGACGAAGCATTCGAGCACAACGACGGAAGCGATCGCAAGCGAAACGCCGCCCTTTTCAAGCGAACGTATGTGGAAACGCATAAGGATAAGATATACGACGAAAAACGCAAACGAAAGCCATACAGTTCCGTAGTCGTCGATCCAATCGTAATCGTCAAATGTCTGAAGAATGACCAAAATGAACGCCCACGCCGCAACGTCGGCAAAGATTATCTTCGCTTCTACTTCCTTTATGTGTGTGAACGCGCAGTACGCGAAATATACCATGAAGAAGCACAAAATGAAGCTGTAACGGTAGTTGAGCCAGTTGGGACGCTGGAAGCCGTGCCAAACGAGGTCGATCGTTGAGCTTGAAAAGCTGAATACGAAAAACGCCGTGACGATGATCGCGGAGACTTTTTCGCGGAAGGGGATCTTTTTGATTATAAAATAGAGCGGGAGCAGGATCAAGGTCAGCGTGCCACAGTAGACGAACGGCAGTCCTTCGGGACGAACAGTGTCGTAAGAGCCGATGAAGAGCTTGGAGATGAGCTCAAGCAGATCAAACTTCGCCTTAAAGGAAAAGTCGGGATCGGAGAAGGTCGTTTTACCGAAGGTCAGTGCGTAGTACGCGCTCCATAAAATGACAGCGGACATTGCAATGACCATCGCGGAGCAGCCCGCAATGCGTAAAAACGATTTTCCGAAATGCGCGTCCTCTCCGCGAGGATTTCTTTCTTCGGGAGCAATCGTGAAATAGCAGATGAAAAAGTAAAAGAACACAAAAATGCACGTCATGTATCCGATGTAGAAGTTGGACATGACAGCTATCGTCAGCGAGATCACAAACATACGGAATCTGCCGTACTTGATCAGACGCTCGATTCCCATAACGATAAAGGGGAGGAAAATAAGGTTGTCGATCCACATCGTGTTGTGCTGCTGAACGACCGCGTACGCCGTCAGCGCGTACATAGTCGAAAAGATAACGACGGAGATCTTGTTAAGATCCTTCTTTTTTGTCTTGTACTGAAGGAAAATGCCGAAGTTAAGTCCGCAAAGTCCCGTCTTGAGCAAAAACATACAGAGAAGCGCCTCTGTGATCATCTTTTTCGGGAAAAGACAAACGATATAAGAGAACGGCGACGCAAGATAATATGCGTAAATGCCCATGAATTCGCCGCCGAGCGCGCGTCCGAACGAGTAAAGGAAGCTTCCCTCGCCGCAAACGATCTCGCGAAGCTGCTCGAAATAGTAAACGTACTGACCGTTCAGGTCAAGCACGAGTACGCTTTCCTTTCCGAACGGATAGACGCCCATCGCGATGTAAATAAGCCACATGGTGAGCGCGGGAACAATAAAGCAAAGACCGAGATAACGGTATTTTTTGATGTTTTCTTTCGTGAATACGGCAGCCAAGCCGCGCTTTTTCGGCTTCTCCGCCTCGAAAAATTCTTCGTCCGGCTCGATGAAATCGTAATCGTCGTCTGCCTCTGCGATGATGTTGATTATGTCGTCGTCGGAAGCGTCGTGGACGGAAGCGTTGGCTTTTTCATTGACCAATTTCGCGATAACGGCTTGTATTTCCTCATCTTGCGAGGTGATGGTTTTCTTTTCTGTGTCCATAGTGCGTTCCTTTTTATTTATCTGATGAAATAATCTTTTTGATTGATTTTTCAAGCTTTTCGCGCGGCAATGTCATGTCGCGTCCGCAGCCCTTACATATTATTCTGACGTCGGAGCCGACTCTTACGCATGAAAACAAATTCGAACCGCACGGGTGAGGCTTTTTAAGCTCAAGCGTGTCGCCCACTCTGATAACGGGAATTTTTATCGCCATAATATCGCTCCTTTCACGTCGAAAGTGTATTCATAAACATTATACCATGAAGTAAAAATGCTTGCTTGCAATAGCACTTTTACGAAGCCGTCAATATCGCGTGCGCGCGGAGCGCACATAGGCAATTTATTGCCGCACCACGTTGTCGTGGTGCAACGCGTACATTATACCATGAAATTTATCCCGTGTAAACGGCGGAAACGATAATTTACAAATCTGCAAACTTGTAATATAGGCATAAATATGCTTGATTTTATTTTTGACGTGTGATATTATATTACATTGGAAATGCAAAGGCATAAAAAAGAAAGAGGAGGAGCCGTTCGTGACGGCAAAAACACAGATCGTATACCGAGATATTGATATCGCGCGCCGACCGTACGGCGCCGGAAAAAGCCTTTGAGCATACGGAAATCAAATAAATTATTTAACGTAGGAGTATAAATAAAATGGCATTCTTGAAAGAAGACAAAAGAACACATTACGCAACGGCACTTACCGTTGACGACATAGGTTCGCGCGTCACCGTTAACGGCTGGTGTGCAAAGCAGAGAAATTTGGGAAGTCTCATCTTCATAGACCTGCGCGACCGTACAGGCATCATTCAGCTTGCTTTTGACGAAAATACACCTCGCGAGGTGTTTGAAACAGCGTCCTCCGTCCGCTCGGAATTCGTTATATCCGCATCCGGACTTGTGCGCTCACGCGGAAGCGACGTTAACGCAAACCGCGCAACGGGCGCTATCGAAATTTACGTTGATTCAATAAAGATACTCTGCACGGCGGAGACAACACCCTTTGAGATTGTTGACGATATCAATGTCAGAAACGAGCTCCGTATGCAGTATCGCTATCTCGACCTTCGTCGCCCGACAATGATGGAAAACATCCTTATGCGCTCGAAGATCACTCGTTGCGTCCTCGATTATTATCACGATAGCGGCTTCGCTTATATCGAGACGCCCTGCCTCATCAGACCCACGCCCGAAGGCGCACGTGACTATCTTGTCCCCAGCCGTGTGCATCCCGGTAATTTTTATGCGCTCCCGCAGTCCCCTCAGCTTTATAAGCAGCTTTTGATGTATGCGGGCTTTGACCGCTATATCCAGATCGCACGCTGCTTCCGCGACGAGGACCTGCGCGCTGACCGTCAGCCCGAATTCACTCAGATCGACCTTGAAATGTCATTCTCGGACGAGGATGATATCATGGATATGAACGAAGGCTTCCTCCGCTATATGTTCCGTGAGCTGTACGGAATGGATCTCGGCCCCAAGTTCCGCCGCATTACGTATAAGGAAGCTATGGAACGTTACGGCTCCGATAAGCCCGACCTTCGCTTCGGCTTTGAGCTCGTCAACCTCACCGAAACTCTCAAAAACTGCGAATTCAGAGTCTTTGCCGGTGCTATCGCGGCAGGCGGAAGCGTCCGCGCGATTAACGTAAAGGGTGGCGCTAAATTCACACGTAAAGAGATCGACTCGCTCACGGAGTTCGTTAAATCCTATAAGGCAAAGGGCCTTGCTTGGGCTAAAATGACAAACGGCGAGGTCTCCTCATCGTATAAAAAGTTCCTCACACCCGAAGAAAATGCCGCAATCGAAGAAAAAATGGGCTTCGAGGACGGTGACCTTATCCTGATCGTCGCAGACAAAAATTCCGTCGTCTATGATTCGCTCGGCGCGCTCCGCCGCGAATGCGCTAAGAGACTCGGAATTCTTAACCCCAAGGAATTCTGCTTTCTTTGGGTAACGGAATTCCCGCTGTTCGAGTATGACGAGGAGGACGGTCGCTATTACGCAAAGCATCACCCCTTCACCGCACCGATGGAGGAGGATCTCCCGCTTCTCGATACGGATCCCGGCGAGGTTCGCTCCCGCGCATACGATATCGTGCTCAACGGCGTTGAGCTCGGCGGCGGCTCGATACGTATATCAACACCCGAAATGCAGATGCTGATGTTCGAAAAGCTCGGAATCGGTGAAGCGGAAGCAAACGCCAAGTTCGGCTTCCTTATGGAGGCGTTGAAGTACGGAATTCCTCCGCACGGCGGACTTGCTTTCGGTCTTGACAGACTTGTCGCTCTCACCCTCGGATACGACGATATCAGAGACGTCATCGCTTTCCCGAAGGTACAGAACGCAAGCGAGGTCATGTCCAAGTGCCCATCCGCGGCAGACCCCAAGAGCCTTGAGGAGCTCGGCTTGAAGGTTATAGTCACCGAAGAAGAATAAACGTTGGATTTTGAACAAAAAAATCCTTGCAAACAGTAATATTATTTCAAAATAATACTTGACACACAGCCCCCCGCAGTGGTATAATACCATTACCTCTGCGGAGGGCTCTTTTTTTAGCGCAAATTTTCAAAAGCGCTGTTTCCTCGCCGCGCCACGGCTTGGGGAGCGTCCGCCCGAGGGAGGTACGATAAAAACAAAAATCAGGAGGTGCCGCTCAACTATGAGAGTCAAAGTAACACTTGCTTGTTCCGAATGCAAACAGCGTAATTACGACACAAAGAAGAACAAGAAAAACGATCCCGACAGACTTGAAATGAATAAGTATTGCCGCTTCTGCCGCAAGCACACTCTTCACAAGGAAACCAAGTAATCAGGAGCGAGTGAAGAAATGAAGAATGTCGGAAAAATTCTGGCAGCGCTCTTGGCGCTCGCCGTATTGCTTTCCTTTTCCTCTGTAATCGCATTTGCCAATGAAGCGGAGGATTCCGCTGTTTCTACCGACGCCGTTTCCGATGAATCCAAGGGCGAAGAATCGTCCGAAGAAACATCCAAGAACGAAGCATCCGCGGAAACAAAGGCCGATGACGAATCCAAGAAGGATACAACAACCTCAACGACAACAAAGAAGGATGATGATCATTTCGTGCTTTACACAGGTCTGATCACACTCGGAATCATCGTTGTAATCGCAATTTGCGTTGTTGTTTGGATCCTTAAGGATAAGGAAAGAGCGCTCAAGACTTGGAGATCCTTCAAGAGCGAATTCAAGAAGATCGTTTGGGCAGAGAAGCACGAAACATTGAAAAAGACAATAATCGTTGTTGTCGCACTCGTTGTGTTCGGAGCCGTTATCGGCTTGCTCGATTATCTCTTCTCTCTTGCAGTCGTAAGTCTCGGTAAGCTTATCTGATAAACCGAAATGAGCGATATTAATGAAATGAATCTTGGCCCCCGTTGGTATGTGGCGCATACTTACTCAGGCTATGAGAACAAGGTTAAGGCAAATCTCGAAAAGATTGTCGAAAACAGAGGTCTCGGACACCTTATCTTCGAATCCGTTATTCCTATGGAATCCGTCACCGAAACAAACGGTGAGGACGTAAAAACAACGGAATCAAAGAAATTTCCGAGCTATGTGCTTATCAAAATGATAATGACAGACGAAAGCTGGCACGTTGTTAGAAACATCAGCGGCGTAACAGGCTTCGTAGGTCCCGGATCCAAGCCCGTACCGCTTACGGACGAGGAAGTCGCCGCGATCCATCTTGAAGCGCATACGGAACGCACCGCAATTGAAGTCGGTGATACGGTTTCGATAGTTGACGGTCCGTTCGTAGGCTTTACCGGAACAGTTCAGTCCTTCACACCTGACGGACTCGGCGTTACGGTAGTTATTTCCACAGCGGGACGCGATATGCCCGTCATGATGGAAACAAAACACATAAAAAAAGCGTAAGCAATCCCTGCGGCATTGAGCCGCATAACGTGGGAGGGAGAAAATTTTGATCACATTCTCCCGTAATTTCACCACATTCGGAGGTTTATAACAATGGCAAAGAAAATAATGGGCTATATTAAGCTCCAGCTCCCCGCCGGCACAGCAACACCCCAGCCGCCCGTTGGTCCGGCTCTCGGTCAGTACGGCGTTTCCATTCCTAACTTTACAAAGGAATTCAACGAAAAGACAAAGCAGGATATCGGTCTTATCATCCCCGTAGTTATTACGGTATATGCTGACCGCTCCTTCACCTTTATCAC
>CAZOMK010000038.1:0-12891 GCA_964580615.1 uncultured Lachnospiraceae bacterium
CTTACGCATGATGGTGTCGTCGCCAACGGTGATACCCTGATATTTAACGATAACGCCGGACTGAGCCTTACGGATCTTTTCGGCAAGCTCTGCAACTACCGCCTGCTTGCTCTCAAGAATCTGTTTGCTGGGCATGTGTTTACCTCCTCTATAAGATTTATAAAGGTTAGTCAACAAAGACAATAAAAAAATTTCCTACGGTCTAAACCGAGGAAACGGAATTTACAAACGCATCGAATGGCAAGAAAATCCCTGCATTCGACTCTATATAAACTCTCCTCGGCAGGAAAGATGATTTACATCACTTTTACCGCAACCTGCTGTCTTTGGATTAACAAAAGTATGATATCACATCTTTTAAGGCTTGTCAATAGTTTTTTTGACTTTTTACTTGATTTTTGCAAAAAAATCAGTGCCTTTCGGCACTGATTGAAGTTTAATTTTTCAGCTTTGCGGCGCGAATGTCTCTGCCCTCGAACAGGAGAACGGAAAATTCGCCGAAAAGACGGCTCGTTATTCTGTCAGAGTAGCGCTTGCGAAGCTCGGCTGAGGAAAGATTTGTATTGATGATCATGGCTTTTCCGCGATTGATGCGGGAATTGATGAGATTATACAGGCACGACACTGTGAACTGATTTGTCATTTCGGTGCCGAGATCGTCAATGATCAAAAGATCGCAATCGAAATAGCGCTCAGTCGGGTCATCGTCGGCGGCAGAATACGCACTGCGGAACTGCTTATCCTCAAAATCACCGATGAGATTCTGGGCGGTTTCGTATTTTACGTCGAATCCGCGCTCGATCACAGAGACGGCGACGGAGGTTGACAGATGCGTTTTGCCGAGTCCGGTGGCGCCTGCGAAAAGAAGATTGCCGTCGTTTTTACCGGTGAAATTTTCTGCGTAATTTTTGCTGACTGCGTAGTTGTTTTTCGCCTTTATCAAAGCATCACCGGAATAATAATCGAAGGAAAATGAGTCAAAGCTTTGCGTTTTCATGAGCGCGCCGATGCCGGAGCTTTCGTAGCTTGCCATGACGAGCGCGCGCGTCTTGCAGACGCACATTTTGCCGTTCACGTATCCGGTGTCGCTGCAATCCGGACAAAAATACTCAGGCTCCGTATAGCTTGACGGATAGCCGTTTTCGAGCAAAAGTCTGCCTCTCTTTTCGGACAGAGCGAGACTTTCCGCTTCAAGCGCGCTCATGCGCTCGGCTATTCCGTTCGGGCCGAGTCGGATCGCGTCGATTATTTTGCGTTCCGTTCCGGAAAGCTCCGTGTCGATCTTTTTTATTTCGGGAATTTTTTCATAAATGACCGAAAGACGGCGAGCTGCCGCAGCTTCCGCGGCAAGCTTGCGTTCAGTTAAAAGTGCGTTTGCCTTTATGTAATCTTCACGTCTGTAACCCATAAAAAACTCCGTGTTTTTTCATTATTGTCCGTTTTTGAGACCGCGCTTGACAGCCATGCTGAAAAAGTCATCCGTATCAAAGCTTCCGCTTCGATCCTTTGCGGCAGGATCGCCGTCGGCGACGTCGTCGGACGTTTTGAAGCCCTTTTCGCTCCAGGACGCAAGGATCTTGTCCATGTATGCCAAGGACGCCTTGCCTGTGGCGTCAACTGTTTTTTCGTAAGCAAGCTTTATCATGTCAAAGTCAAAGCCGTATTCGTTCTGCCAACGTTCGAGGCGCTCGTGCTCCTTTGAGGTGAATGAACGATCGCCCGCACCGATCAATCGGCGCAGACGTGACTCAAGCTCGTCGCGTGCTTCAAGCTTGAAAAGATATTCTTCGAGCGAAGCGACTGTCTCAATGCCGTTATCGTAGATCGAGATGGCGTTTTTTTCTATATATTTAACGTTTTTTTTGCCCTTTCGCGCACAGTATGCGCTGACGAGCAGTATGTATTCGTCCTCGACGCCGAGGTAGTCGCAAAGCGCGAGCAGACAGGCTCCCTCGGACGAATTCAATATACGTCCGAGCGTTTGCGCGCAAGCGTCGAGAAGCGACATACGTTCGGGCGAGTTTTTCGAAATTCGCTCAATGTCGGAGGCGGAAAGCGGAGGAATGCTCCTGCTCGCAGCCGGCTTTTTCGCCGTTCCGCGATTTGCTTCGCCGTCTGCGGATAGCACGCCCGCTCCGCGCCAGAATGCGATAGAGGATCTGATGTCATCGCGGTCTGTGCCGAGCGCTTCGGCAAGCTCGTTTATTTTTGTGTCAACGGCGTCGCACACGGACGGATCCTTTGCCAAAAGCAAGATCAGCGCCAGATCCGTTTTTGTTGCGCCTGCTATATTGTCTGTGACGGAAGCGGGAACGTTTATTATCCCGTTTTTATATTCGATGCGGATCTTCACTGTATCTCCTTAATTACGAATTAATTCTGCGTGTTTCACAATCGTTCCATAATTTTCCACAATTTCAACAAGGTTTTCCACAGCCTTATTGAAAATTCGCCGTCAAAAGCCCTGCATCGACGGCAAATGCGCTTATATTGTGTGCGAATTTGACTTATTCACCCGTTGCGCGAGCGTTCAGTGAGATGTCTGCGCGCACACCTGCCATGTATTCAGAGTAAGCCTGAGCGCCTATCATAGCGGCATTGTCGCCGCAAAGCGACATCGGCGGGACGTAAAATGCGACGCCGCGCTTTTGTGCAAGCTCCGAAACGGACGCGCGCAGATGTGAATTTGCCGCGACTCCGCCCGCGAGAACGAGCTTGTCCATGCCTGTTTTATCGAGCGCGAGCGAAAGCTTTTCCGTTACCGCATCGCACACAGCCGCAGTAAACGACGCGGCGATATCCTCGCGGCAGACAGTGTCGCCCTTCATTTTCGCCGTGTTGACGTAGTTGATGACAGCCGTTTTCAATCCGGAAAATGAAAATTCGATCGAGTCTCCGTGAATGGCGGGAGAGGGAAGCTTGATCGCTTTTTTGTCACCGAGGCAGGCGAGTCTGTCCATCTCGGCGCCGCCCGGATAGGGAATTCCGATGACGCGAGCCGCCTTGTCGAATGCTTCGCCGGCAGCATCGTCACGTGTATAGCCGATTTCTTCGAAGTCGGTATATGATCTGACGGCGATGATGCTCGTGTGACCTCCGGAAGCGACCATTGCGAGGAAGGGGGGCTTGAGCTCCGGATGAGCGAGATATGCGGCGGCGATGTGACCTCTTATGTGGTTTACGGGGACGAGCGGCTTGCCGGACGCATAAGCGAGCGACTTTGCGAAGTTGACGCCTACGAGAAGCGCACCGATAAGTCCGGGTGTGTTTGTGACGCCGATCATGTTGATATCGTCGAGCGTGACGCCTGCGACGCTGAGTGCATCATGAGTCAGCTTGGAGACGATCTCGATGTGTGCGCGTCCTGCGACTTCGGGAACGACGCCTCCGAAGCGTCGGTGTATTTTAATTTGCGACGCGATCTCGTTTGAAAGAATATTGCGGGAGCATTCGCTCATTCTGAGGACTGCGGCGGAGGTTTCGTCGCAGGAGCTTTCAAGTGCAAGTATAATCATTTTTTCAGTCTTCTTTGGTGTTTATATAAGTTTAAGTGTCATCAGGACCGCATCCTCGCGCGGACGCCGGTAATAGTCCTTACGCTTGCAGTCGATGGAAAATCCGAACGAATCGTAAAGCGCGCGCGCAGGCACATTGCTTTCTCTGACTTCGAGATGCAGAGCCTCCGCGCCTTCATCGCGCAGAGCTGTGATCAGGCTTGTAAGCATTGATCTTGCTATACCGAACCGACGTGCGCGCGGGAGAACGGCGATGTTTGCAAGCTCGGCTTCGTCAAACAAAACGGACGCAAAGGCATAGCCGACAACGGCGTTTTCGTCGCGTGCGAGCATAAGACGGGAATAGTCATTGCGTGCAAACTCCGCAACGGAGGTGCGCGACCAAGCGTTTTTGTCACCGAAGCATTCGACTTCGGTGGCGGCAAGCTCGTTTATGAGCGCGTCGGAAACGTCTGCGGGCGAGAGCAGCTCACAGCGGATGTTCATTATCAATAACCGAACACGCCCGAAAGAGAGTCGTCGTTTTCGATCCAATCGGAGGTGTCTATGCGTCTGTGTGAGCCGGGAGCGTCGCGGATTATGACTGTTTTTATGCCTGCGTTAAGCACAAGACGCTTGCACATCATGCAGCTTGACGTGCCGGGGACGACGCTTCCGTCCGTCGGGTCCGTGCAGCAGATATAAAGAGTTGAGCCGAGCATCTGATCGCGCGGAGCGGAGATTATGGCGTTCGCCTCGGCGTGAACGCTTCTGCAAAGCTCATATCGTTCGCCACGGGGGATACCGAGCTTTTCACGCTGACAGGTGCCGATATCGGTGCAATTTTTGCGTCCGCGAGGGGAGCCGTTGTAGCCTGTTGCGACGATTACGTCGTTTTTTACGATAATAGATCCGTATCTTTTGCGGAGGCAGGTGCTTCTTTCAGATACGGTTTGAGCGATATCAAGGTAATATTCTGTTTTTGAAACGCGATCCATAAAGCTTATCAGTCCCTTAAAGTTATGATTATCTCGGCTTCTGCCGTAACTTATATTTTATCATTTTACGGACAATAAATCAATCGCATTTATCGCTTGTTTTCGATAAAAACGCCCCCAAATCCGACATTTTCGAAAAAAGAGCGGGAGACTCGGTTGAGTCTCCCGCGTATTTATCCATCAGCCGCAGTGCGATCAGTTGCCCTGGCAGCAGCAGAACAGAATTACAAGAGCTATAATGACGATCCAGCAGATATTGTTGTCGTCGAATGCTCCGCAAAGACAGTTACCCATATCGGTACCTCCGTGTATGATATAGAGCGAGGGAAATTTTGTTTCCTCTCCCCGTTAATCATAATATGCGGAAGGCAAAAATGTGTTACGTTAAAAAAAGCTCATCTGCATTCAGAAATTCATTTGCCGCGCCGAGGCTGTCGGCGGGAAATTCCTTCATTGCGCCGCATTTGGCGCAGATCACGCGAACTGCATTTTCCTCGATACGTACATGGTAGTCGCCCTCGTCCTTGCAGAAGCAGTGAACCTTGCCCTCCGCTTCAAGGTCGCGAACGACGAAATTGACTATATCAAAGACCTGCGGATCGGTTATCGAATCTGCTTTCAGCTTCGTAAAAGCGTCGGGCGAGGTGTCTCCGAGCAGATCGAGCAGCTCTTTTTCGGAGCGCTCAAGCGCCTGACCGACAGCGCCCCTGCCGCCGATGAAGCAAATGTCAAGTCCCGTATAGGGGCAGGCGAAGGAGAAAAGCTCACGACTGAAAAAAATGGAGTTTCCGAGCGTCAGATGATGCGGTGTCGAGCAGAAAAGGCACGGGACGGTCAGTCTGATGCGTTTGTCCGAGCCGTGCATAATGTGCATTTCGGAGCCGCCGCAGGAGCATTTCAGCTTTATCATGTCAGCGGACAGCGCAAACGCGCCGACAAGGCTCATGACACCGGCGCCGCAAGCGGGACAGCGATAAGCGACTGTTGTTTCTTTTTTATCAAGTACCATAATTACAGTTTACTCCGATCGTTGGCTTATTATGCTTAATTTGTGTAAATTCTCGCAACGCGCTTACCCACAAGGCAGACAAGCTCGTAGTTTATCGTTCCGGCGGAGCTTGCCAGCGTGTCAAGACGTGATGGATCACCGCCGAAGATAATGACCTCGTCACCGACCTTGACGTCGGGAATGGCGCTGATATCGACGATGCACTGATCCATGCATATCCTGCCGAGGATGGGAGCTGTCTGACCGTTGATGTATACACCGCCGCTGAAATGACGCAAAAATCCGTCCGCGTAGCCGACGGGAACAGTTGCGGTGAGAACGTCGTGATCTGCTGTGTAAATGCCGTTATAGCTGACTCTTTTGCCTTTTTTGACTGTATGTATGTGCGAAACGATGCTTTTGAAGGTCATGACCGGACACAGACCGATATCGGGAGTGTCGGGGTATGGCATAAGGCCGTAAAGAATAATGCCGGCGCGCACCATATCGAGGTGATATTCCGGGAATTTGAGTGTAGCGGCGCTGTTGCATACGTGACGCCACAGCTTGAGTCCGCGTGAGCGGAGAACGCTGTCAACTCGCGCGAATCTGTCGAATGCGGCGCGTGTTTCGGTGTCGTCGTCCTCGTCGGCGCAGGCGAAATGAGTGAACAGCCCCTCCGAAACTATGCCGGGGAGCGTCGAAGCGATACAGATCTCGTCTGCGGCGTCGGCGTCCGCGTCAAAGCCGAGTCTGTTCATGCCTGTGTCAAGCTTAAAATGCGCCTTGATATCACAGCCTGACTTTACGGCGGCATTTGAAAGCGCCGATGCGTATTCGGATGAAAAAACCGTTTGTCTGATGTCGTTTTGAGACAAAAGCTCGATGTTTTCGGGCGGCGTATATCCGAGGATCAATATTTTCGCGTCGCTGCGATTTTGAGCGGCAAACGCACAGCTCAACTGAAGCGCTTCCTCAATGCAGGAGACGGCGAACCAACGTGCGCCTGACTCATAAAGCGCAGAGGCACAGCTTTCGGCACCGTGACCGTATGCGTCCGCCTTGACGACGCACATGACCTCAGATGAGCCGACCGTTGCCTTTATGCTTGAATAATTGTTTTTCAACGCGGAAAGATCTATTTCCGCCCATGTTTTATGCTTGATGCTGTTTTCTTCGTAAATCATTGTATCTTCTCGTTTTTATTGATATCCGTCTTGAGACGGTAGCTGTCTATTTCATAGGTGCAATTTGAATTTATGAGTGCGATCTTGCGCGGAAGCTTCGTGACCGAATCAAGTATCACTGTCACGGCGTTTCCGTTTTGATCGCCGAAGGAGAGGGCCAAGGAGCCGTCGTCGCCGTTCTCGGCGGAGTAAAGCGATTCTTGATCGACGGCGAAAAATGAGGCGAGCGTTACGTAAGCGTCGCCGGCGTGCTCCGAGCACGGAATCGAAATTCCGTCTGCGAAAAGCGATATTTGTCCGTTTGAGACAGTTACCGTATGCGATCCGAGTGTACAGTTGAAGCGCAGGAGCGCGTTTCGCGTTCCTGCGGAAAGCTCGCTGTCCGTTATGCTTTCGAGCGTAATGTCAAGACGCACAGAGCCTGCGTCCGTTGTCAGTATTCCGCTGATTTCCGCGCCCGATGACTGATACGCGAGCAGATCCGAATCTGCGGGCGCACCGCACGAGGAAAGAAAAACAAAAACGGCAAATAACGCGATAATCAGCTTTTTCATCACAGCCTCCGTCAATATAAAAACATCACGGCGCTTTTCAGCGCCGTAACATTTTTATGTAAGCTGACCGAGACTTATTCCGTTGACGCGATTATTTCAGCGCGTTTTCTCCTGCGAAGTGGAGCTCCGTAACAACGGTTTTCTTGTTGTAATAAACGATGATGCCGAGGGATTTATCGATCATATCGAAAAGAATCGCGGCTTTTTCGCCGTTTTCTTTCGTATAAACGCCGTAATATACGTTGGGATGAACGGGGGATGACGTATGGTTGATGATGTTTTCGGGCTTAATGCCGAGCTCATCGAACGCACGACGGTGTTCTTTCTCGTTGTAGGGGGCGATCATTTCAAAATCCTTGATCTTCATTTCGAGAATAAGCTTTTCCGCGATCTGTTCTTCGGCGTGCTCGTCGTTTTTGTCGACGCGGAACTTCTTGCCGTAGTAACGTGTGAAGCGGATCGTGCCTGCATTTTTGATTTCATAGCGCTGATCGTAGTTTACGTATCTCCACGTGCCGTTGATAAGCGGACGTGCGAGAGTAAGAAAAACGGGGACGAACACAAAAGCAAAATATTTTATGAAAACGAAAAGCACGGCTAAGATTGTAAGCGGGATGAGCCAATATGCAAGACGCATAAGGATTCGTTTGGTTTTGTAAGAACCCTCCGATTTTTTCGGTACGGCATAGTCGCAGTTGTACTTATTTTCGCCACTCATTTTTGACAATTCTCCTCAGTTTGCAAATTAATATTCGGAAATATCCGAATGTTATTATATCACGTACGCACATTTATGGCAAGAGTATTTTTTTGCAAAGAATGCTCAATCTTGCGTGCAGTTTCGTTCGTAATGGAATATGTATTGCTGGATTATGCCCGCATACGGCGCAAGCGCGCCGAAGTCGTCCGCAGACGGCACTCCGCATTCGAAATATTTGCCGATCGTGCGACGTATCCACACGTCAACGGGAAAGGCGTTCAAGCGACGGAAGCCGAAAAGAAGTGTGCAGGCGCAAACCTTTGCGCCGACGCCCTTGATCGACGTAAGGAGACGTTCCGCCTCCTCGTAAGTGACTGCGTCGGCGACCGATTCGAGAAAGCTCGGATCAAAAAGGACAGTCTTTGCCGCGTCGAAAACGTATTTTGCGCGAAATCCCATTTTCAGTGCGAACAGACCGTCGATATCGGCTTCGTAAAGCCGACGCGGAGAAGGAAATGAATGCTCGACTGATCCGGACGCATAAACGGGATCGCCGTATTCCGCGCAAAGGCGCTTGATGATGCTTTTTATTCTTGGAATATTGTTGTTCTGCGAAATTATAAACGAAACGAGCGCCTCCCACGGATCCTGAGCGAGGATCCTTATGCCGGAGCCTGCGTGCGCGGCGAGGGCAAGTCTGCTGTCGGTGCCCCATTTTCGCTCGATCGCGTCGATTATTGCGGCATAGTCAAGATCGAGACCGAAATATTTCGCCCAGATCGAGTCAAGCTCCGCCGATGTTGCGTTTTCGATGATCAACGTGTCGGAGTCCGGCGTCATGACGCTTATGTACTTGCCGTGCGCGACGCCGGCGTAGGCGACGTCGGTGCCGTAAAGCTCCGGAAATCGCGGACTTGTCCGTTCGAATCGGAAGCATTGACCGCATTCGAAGGTTGCCTCTGCGTCGATCGGGTAAACGCCCGTCACCTTGACATAGACAGTCCCGTCCGCAAGCGTGTCTTCGGTTACAGTGTGTTTTGTGATGCTGTTTGTCATTTTTTTGCCTTTTATGCGCGATACGGCGCCTATCCTGCCCGTATTGCTAAAATTGTTATTGTAAAAATCGAATAAATGTTATATAATGTATTGTAAGTATACCCTAATGAGGGCGTAAAATCAAGAGTTACGGCGGTATTTATCTTTATGGAACAAATTTATACTATTCCTGTAAACGAAAAATTCGAAGCGTCTATGGAGGATCATTCGCTCGGATGCCCTTTTTGTGCGCTGTACCGTATGCTTGAGGAGGATGAGCTCGGCTTGATACTCGGCGCTTCGATGATGGAGCCTGACATAAGGATCAAAACGAATGAGCTCGGCTTTTGTAAAACTCATTTCGATATGATGTTTCAGCGCAAAAACAGGCTTCCGCTCGCGCTCATGCTCGAAAGTCATCTTTTGGAGCAGAGAAAAACAATATCGGGAGGCGGACTTTCGGAGCTTATCAATCCCGGAGCAGAGATCATAAAGGGACTCTCGGAGCTTGAAAGCACCTGCTACGTCTGCGGCCGCATTGAGCGCAATTTCCGTATGATGGTCGAAACGGCGACGCTCCTTTGGGAAAAGGATGAGGAATTCCGCAAAAAGACGGCGGCGCAGCCGTATTTTTGCCTGCCGCACTATAAAATGTTTCTTGAAATATCCAAGGCTCGTCTCGGAAAGAAGAAGTTCCCCGAATTTTACAAGGTCGTCTCCGCTTTGGAGCTTGAGTATTTTGATCAGCTTACGGAGGATGTTTCTTGGTTTTGCAAGAAATTCGATTACAGATATAACGATGAGCCTTGGTACAACGCGAAAGACGCAGTCCCGAGGACGCTTGCGTTTTTGTCCGGTGACATACACAAGCCGCCGGAAAAGTAAACGGATCTATGCTTTCATCGTATAACGCGCTGATCGCGGAGAATATGCCGCGAATGAAGCGAGCCGCGGCGATCATCGTTTCGGTGCTCGCGTTTTCGACGCTTACGGCGTCGGGAGTGACGTTCCCGAATCCGTTTTCGTTTTTGTTCACTTCCGTGTCGGTCGCCGTGCTTGCGTCGCTTATATTTGCGTACAGATCAAATCTGATCCTTCTCTTGCCGATAGCATCGTGTGCTTGTGCGTTCGGCGCGACAGGCTCGCCCGTCTGTGCGATCGTGCCGCTTGTGTCACTCATCCCCGCTGTTGTATTGGCGGTGCTTTTTTACAAAAAAGCGCGCAGATCATCGGTGGTGACGACAGTGTCGGTCGCGCTCGGCGTTTCGTTTGCGGTCGTTGTCGGAGTTATGCTTTTGGTACGTCCCGAACTGCTGTTGCAAGTCTTTTCCGTCAAAAGCTTTTTGACAGAAAAAATATCGTCGCTGACAGTGAATACGGCGAACGGCAAAGTGCCGCTTTATACGGAAGAAGCGGCTGAGAGCCTTGCGTCCTATTTTGTCGTTTCAATACCCGCAGCTGTGATAATAGTGATAAACGCGATCTCGTTTGTCTCGACAGCTATCTTCCTTGCCGCGGTTAAAATGTTCGGTTTTTTGGACAGAATACCGGGCGGAAAATGGAGATATTCTCCGGAGCTTGCCGCCGCTGTCGTTTATCTTTCGTCTTACGTCGTTTCCGCGTCGCTAATTCCGTTTCCTTCCGCCGACGCCGTCGGCTTTGCCGCGGAAAACGTGCTTATCTCGCTTATCCCCGCAATGCTCATCGCGGGCGAACGAGCATTGTTTTCGCTTTCGCAAAGACATGACAAAAAAACGCTCTTTATCATTTTGTCTGCAATGCTTTTTTTAGTCTCCCCCTCACTTTATTTGATGGTAATAACATTTTCGGGAGCGCTCGCCGTTATAATTTCGCGTGTGAAGCCTTATGTTATGCGTTTTATTCGGCGCGACGGTGACTGACAAGCCCCCCGAAAATATCCTTACGGAGGATAATTCATGTCAAACAAATCAAACAAAACAAAAAAACTGCGCGGGATTTCGACGGAGCTGATCGTTGCTGTTTTGTCTGCGGTGGTTATACTGCTTGCGGCTTCGATCGTGTATCCGATGCTTGAAAAGCCGACCGCCCTTTTCGGACTTGCGTGCACGGTGCTGTACGTGCTCCTTGTCGGCGGTGCGCTCGCCTTTTTGCGTTATAAAAAGCACGGAGGTCTCGACGAGGAAAAAATGTCACCCTATTTGGGCGATATAATGACTGACGCAATGATGAATATATCCGTTCCGTCGGCAATATGCGCGGTGAGCGGCGTCGTTATTTGGAATAACGGAGCTTTTACGGAGCTTGCCGGCGAGCTTGGCGTCGGAGGTAAGCTCCGAGGCAAGTCGCTCAACGGCATTTTGCCCGTCGATTTCTCGGAAATAACGGGCGGCGACGAAAACGGCGTATTCGTCCCCACGGAGGCGCGTTCGTTTACTGTCAAAAATTATCGTTTTCGCGTTAACGGCAATCCGTTTCACATGATCTCCGTGTACGACAGAACTGAGGCTGAGTCGCTCAGACGTGAGCTTAACGAGGAGCGCACCTTGGTCGCGTATATCCAGATCGACAATCTCAATGAGATCGCTCAGTATGAGCAGGGCGAATTCCGCGACGCGGCGCGCGATGTTGATTCTATACTTAAAGCGTGGTCGGACAGTGTCGGCGGAATTTTGCGCGAATACGAAAGAAACAAGTACATTTTCTTCTTTAAGGAGCGTTATATAGACGAGTTCGTGCTTCGTAAATTCGACGTGCTTGACAATGTGCGTTCCGTCCGAGTCGGAGAGGGATTCACGCCCGTCACCGTCTCGATCGGAATTTCGAGGGACGAGGGAACGCTTACCGAATGCGAACGCGCGTCATTTGCCGCACTTGACACAGCGCTTCAGCGCGGAGGAGATCAGGTCGTGCTTCGATCCGACGGCGGAACGGAGTTCTTCGGCGGCAGAACAAAGGCTACGCAAAAACGCACAAAGGTGCGCTCGCGAGTTATAGCCGGTGAGCTTGTGCGCCACATTTGCAACGCAGGCAATGTCATAATCATGGGACATCGTTACCCCGATTTCGACTCGATCGGAGCTTGCGTCGGCATTGCACGTCTTGCGATGCACTGCGGCGTACCCGCGAATATAGTAACTGACGTTAACGACAAAAATATACGTGAAGCGGTCGAGCACGTTTCAAGGCTTTCGGGCTATGAAACGATGTTTGCGGACGAGGTCACTGCTGTTGATATGCTTCGCTCGGATACGCTTGTGATCGTTTGCGATGCGAATAATTTCGCGCAGTTTGCCGCGCCCGACATAGCCAAGCTCGCGCATCGGCTCATAATTATAGATCATCATATCAAAACCGCAGATCCGCCGAGACCGGCTCTGCTTTCTTACATCGAGCCGTCGGCTTCGTCAACCTGCGAGCTGATATCCGATATGATTGAGCAGCTTTATCAGTCGGGCGGCGTCGTTTCCGCCGAGGCGGATGTTATGTACGCGGGCATCCTGCTTGATACAAAGCAGCTTTCGAGATGCACAACGTCGCGTACCTTCTCGGCGGCGATGTATTTGCAAAGCTGCGGAGCTAATCCGGAGACTGCGTCCGCCTTCTTCCGCGATCAGCTTGATAATCTCAAAAGAGAAGCGAAATTCGAATCAAATGTCACGCCGTATCGCGATGTTATGGTAATCGCGTGCTCACCGGACGACGGCAAATCGGAGGATCGCGTTGCGGCGGCAAAGGCGGCAGACAAGCTTTTGACTGTGCGTGACGTCTTGGCGGCGTTCGCGGTCGTTCGCATCGGTGATGCCGTGCACATTTCCGCACGTTCCACCGGCGTTATCAACGTGCAGCTTATACTTGAAAAGCTCGTCGGCGTGGGTCATTTCGAAGGTGCCGGCGCTCAAATAAAGAATGCAGAGCTTGAAGCTGAGTTGGTAAGCCTCAAAAAAGCAATAGAT
>CAZOMK010000039.1:0-12761 GCA_964580615.1 uncultured Lachnospiraceae bacterium
GCGACGGTACTGTCGGTGCAAACAAGAACTCCATCAAGATCATCGGTGACCATACGGATAAGTACATCCAGGCGTACTTCCAGTACGACTCCAAGAAGACAGGCGGTATCACAATTTCTCACCTCCGCTTCGGTGATAAGCCCATCAAGGCTCCTTATTACATCACCAAGGCAGACTTCGTCGCTTGCCATAACAGCGCATACCTCAAGAAGTATGACATGGTAGAGGATATCAAGCCCGGCGGAACATTCCTGCTTGACTGCCCCTGGACAGTGGACGAGCTCGACGCTCATCTCCCCGCAAAGGTTAAGAAGTACATCGCAGAAAACGGCATCAAGTTCTACATAATCGACGGTACAGGTCTTGCAACAAAGAGAATCGGTAACGCAAAGGTTAAGAACACCGTTCTTCAGTCCGCGTTCTTCTCCCTCGCAAACATTCTCCCCAAGGACGAAGCTATCGAATACATGAAGAAGATGGCGTATAAGTCCTACATCAAGAAGGGTCAGGCTATCGTTGACCTTAACTATAACGCTATCGACGCCGGCGGCGACGCATACGTTGAAGTTAACGTTCCCGAATCCTGGAAGACAGTATCCCCCGACGCTCCCGTTGCCGAATTCACATCCGGACGTCCTGAACTCGACACCTTCGTAAACAATATCGTTACTCCCGTTAACGCAATGAGAGGTGACAGCCTCCCCGTTTCCGCTTTCGAAAAGTATGTTGACGGTACGTTCCCGCAGGGTGCTGCCGCTTCCGAAAAGCGCGGTGTTGCAGTTAACGTTCCCACATGGGACGCTTCCAAGTGTATCCAGTGTAATATGTGCTCGTTCGTTTGCCCGCACGCTACTATCCGTCCCTTCGCTATGACGGAAGAAGAAGCCGCAAACGCTCCCGCAACAACAAAGTTCGCCCCCAAGCCCGTAGTTAAGACAAACTACAAGTTCACTCTCGCAGTAAGCCCGCTCGATTGTATGGGTTGTACGCTCTGCGTTAAGGTTTGTAAGGTCGGCGCACTTGAAATGGTCGCTCGCGATACTCAGCTCGATCAGCAGCCCGTATTCGATTACGCTGTTGCAAACGTAGCGGAAAAGCCCGAAATCATCAACACAACAGTCAAGGGAAGCCAGTTCAAGCAGCCGCTGCTTGAGTTCTCCGGCTCCTGCGCAGGCTGTGCCGAAACATCTTACGCTCGCCTTATCACTCAGCTCTTCGGTGAGAAGATGTACATCTCCAATGCTACCGGCTGTTCCTCCATCTGGGGTGGCTCCGCTCCCTCCACGCCTTATACTGTAAATAAGGGCACAGGCCGCGGTCCCGCATGGGCTAACTCCCTCTTCGAAGATAACGCAGAGCACGGTTACGGTATATTCCTCGCTCAGAGATATCGCCGCGAAGTCCTCGCAGACAAGGTAAAGGCTCTCGCAAACATCGAATGGTGCGTTCCCGAGCTCAAGGCAGCTTGCGAAGCATGGCTCGCTGTTAAGGATGACTCCTCCGCTTGCGAAGCAGCATCCAAGGCTCTCCTCGAAGCAGCAAAGAACGGCATCCTCACAGCAGACGAAGGCGTTGCATTCCTGTCCTCCGAGGCAGGCAAGTCCGCATTCGGCGAAAAGGCTGAAGAAATGCTCGCTCACATGACAGCACTCAAGGCAGATGGCAAGAATTGCGACTGCGAAGCTTGCTCGCTCGCTTCCTATATCGTTGAAAACGCAGATATGCTTAACAAGAAGTCCGTTTGGATCTTCGGCGGAGACGGTTGGGCATACGATATCGGCTTCGGCGGTCTCGATCACGTCCTCGCTTCCGGCGAAAACGTAAACGTAATGGTATTTGATACCGAGGTTTACTCCAACACAGGCGGTCAGGCTTCCAAGGCATCCAACATCGGTCAGGTTGCTCAGTTCGCGGCAGCAGGTAAGGCTATCGGCAAGAAGAACCTCGCCGAGATCGCTATGTCCTACGGCTACGTTTACGTTGCACAGATCGCAATGGGCGCTGACATGAACCAGACGATCAAAGCTATGGTTGAAGCAGAAGCTTACAACGGACCTTCCCTTATCATCGGTTACGCACCCTGCGAAATGCACGGCGTAAAGGGTGGCATGGTCAACTGCCAGCTCGAAATGAAGAGAGCCGTTGACGCAGGCTATTGGCAGATGTTCCGTTACAACCCCGCGCTCAAGGCAGAGGGCAAGAATCCTCTTACCATCGACAGCAAGGAGCCCACAGCGGATTACATCGAATTCATCAAGTCCGAAACACGTTACAGCCGTCTCGCTCAGTCCTTCCCCGAAAGAGCCGAAAAGCTCTTCGAGCTCGCAAAGGTCAAGGCAGGCGAAAAGTATCAGCATCTCCTTAAGCTCGCTGAGCTGTACAAATAATTTTATCGAAAAAAGCACCTTCGGGTGCTTTTTTTGCGTTTACCGATTTTTTTGCAAAAAATCTTATAAAAAACTATTGCAAAAGTGAAACAAATGCAGTAAACTAATGATGAATATGCGGCTGTTTCCGCACTCGCTTCAAATTTTTAGGTGAACATACATAAAATCGTAAATCACGCCCGTGAGGAGAAAAAATCGTGAATACCTCAAATAAAAAAGTAATCCGCGGCCCCTGCTTGCAGCTCTCGCGTTATATATAAACAGTATTTTCAGAAAGGATAAAGATTATGAACCAAACAATGAATCATTCTCTCGGTAAAAAGCTTCTCGCAATGCTTTTGGTGCTGATCATGGTGGTCAGCGTTTTGCCTCTCTCGATCCTTGCCGAAGAGGTTTCGAGCTTGAGCTCCGGTACAAACACAGATTTGAGTGGAAAAGCCTCTGACGGAACATTCCGCATCGTAATGCTTGACTGCGGAAGAAAATATTTCAGCGTCGATAACATCAAAAAGCTTATCGACACAATGTCGCAGTACGGCTACACGCAGCTTCAGCTCTCGTTCGGCAACGGCGGCTGCCGCTTCCTGCTCGACGATATGAGCCTGAGCTTCGGCGACACAATTCTGTCAAGCAACACCGTAATAAATAATATCACCGCGGGTAATAATACCTTCAACAGTGACACACGTTATCTTAGCCAGTCCGACATGGACACGATCATTGCGTACGCAAACTCAAAGAAGATCGACATCGTGCCTATGCTCAATATGCCAGGTCACGCAACGGCTATCGTTTACGGCACAAGCTACAGCGATAACGGTAACCTCAACGTAAACGACGAAACAAGCCGCAATTACGGCTATGCTTTGCTCAAAAAGTACGTTGACTATTTCAAGGACAAGGGTTGCAAGTACTTCCACTTCGGCTCTGATGAATCCGGTTACACCGGTACCAATATGACTACATTCCTCACGGGATGCGCCAAGGTCATCACCGACGCCGGCATGACGCCCCGTGCATTCAACGACGCAACAAGCGTTGCAACTATGCCTACATCCGTTCAGATCACGTATTGGCATAAAGAAAGCGGAAGCCAAACTGCTTCTTCTCTCAATAGCAACGGTTACAGCCTCATCAACACTCACGGACGTTGGTATTATGTAATCAAAACTAATCAGGGCAATAGCGAAGAAGGCACAAAATACTATAACACAAGTATCAACGGCACCGCTACATCCGTCGAGCTTCCCGTTATGAAAGCGGAAAAGATGGATAGTTATTGGGTCGGCATCAAGGAATTCTTTGACGGAAACCCCCGCTACGGCTCAACAATTGAAAACAGCCTCGGTACGATGTTCTGCATCTGGTGCGACGCATCGAATGATAAATACCTGACCGATTCGCAGGTCATCAGCGAAAACGAGAACTACGGCGTGCTCTATCAGCTTAAAAAAATGGCTGAACATTACTGGCCCGACGATATCAACAAAAACGACAACAGCGCTCCCGTTATCAACGTTAACGGCGAGAACGCGGGCAGCACACTCACACTCGCGAAAAATGGAACGGCAACTCTCTCTGTCGGCGAGACGGCAACATGGGAGAGCAGTGACGAAAGCGTCGTATCTCTCAGCGCAACAACAAGCACAGCAACACTTTCAACGACAGTAACAGGCGAAAGTGTCACGGCAACGGCAGTCGGCGCAGGTACGGCAACGATCACGGCTGATACAGGCTCGGCAACGTCAACACTTTCAGTCACTGTCAGCGAGGACGGCTCCGTCGATGTAACGCTTGGAATCGGAGAGACGGAGAAATTTGAAAATATCACAGCCGACGCAGGCAGCTACATTACAGACAATAAAAAGTATCTTGCAACAGCGGAAGTAACCACAATTACAACTTCCGGCGAAACAAAGTATGAGCTTGTTACCGATTCGACCCTTGCCGCAGGAACGTACTATGTTTCCACAAGCTCAACCGCAACCGCGCCTACCGTTCAGATCACGGTTGAAAAGAGCAATTCGACTTACTACCTCAAGAACAGTAGCGGAAACTATATATATCCGAATGCAAGTTATACCACTAGTAGTAGCTTTCCCTGGCTCAGTAGTTGGTCTTATTCACTCGGCACGGGTAGCCAAACTGCGGTAACAGTAGCAAAGAGCGGAAGCGGATATACATTCAGCAGAAATTGCTCGTCAAATTATGGATATAATAGCACCACCTCCTACCTCACTTTGAACGGCAGCCCATTCGGTGCTTCCGATACAGCAAAAACTCTTTATCTCTATAAGCAGACAACAACAGTCGGCACAAGCACCTCCGATCTCACCATCACCGGTGTTGGCGAGGGCACAACGACAGTTACAGTCGGCGGCACGACGTATAATATCAACGTCACCGCGCCGACAACAACAGAAACAAAGACTCTCGCACACGGCGAAAGCTTCACACCCACAGGCACAGATGTAACGATCACATCCGGCGCCGACGTCGTTTCGATCGTTAACGGTAAAGTCGTCGCAGGCACAAAAGACGGCACAGCTACGGTCGAATCCGTCATCAAGAACGCAGGCGGCTACGTAACGGCACATTATACGTATAACGTTACGGTAAGTAAAGCTGATTTGAGTAAGGTTTCCCCCCTCAATGTTCAGCTTTGGATCACCAACACTTGGGTAGGTGAAAACGAAGCGCCCAGCTCGCTCCAAACAGTCAATATTAATGCTTCCGATGCGTATTCCGAAAACGGAGTTCTCTTAAAGAATTTTGTACCGGAAACAGGATACAAAAAAGACGGTTCAAATTCGGTAAAAGTAACCTATTGGAAAGGCACCGTCGTTAGTACGCAGCCCGTTCAGCAGGGTGCTGACCTCTCAGGCTCCGGTGATGACTTCACACTTGTTCGTTATTGGAACAATGTATGGCAATATTACGGCGAAAACGGCTGGACAAATGTTGGCGGTAATTATGTAATCGCATACTACCTCCAGATAAACAACGTTTCTCCCGAAATAACCACCGGTACAAAGGACTACGGTAACCCGCCGACATCTCACCCCGGCACAAATAGCAGAAACGGATATACAATGACTGCATTTGCAGTTGTTTATCCCGACGGTACACTCAGCCGTACAGAGCAGCAGATGTACGAAACAGGTATGATGCGCGGCTTCTGGGGCTCTACCGAATTCGGTATTGGTGTTGTCTTTGCAGAAAACAACAGTACATACAAAGTATCAAAAATGACTGTTACTTGGGGTACAAATATTTTAGGTACTTCCGGTGATAACTGGTACACCAGAAACAAAACAGGCACTTACGGCACCGATTGGGGCGTAAAGTGGAATAAGGTCACAAACTCTGCCGGAGTTGAATGGTATGACGAAACAACATACTGGCAGGCAGGCGACAGCGAGATCCCGACGATCGACGGTGATAAGCTCAATCTCAAGTTCAACACAACAGATCATCATGCTGTTCTTATTCTCATTTACCTTGAAACCGTTGAAACAGACGACAGCTTGAAGGTTGTTTATTGGGACGATAGCATGAACGTGCAGATCAACCCGAAGGATATCTTCATCGACGTCAAGAACGGCACAACATTCATTAATGGTCTTAAGCAGACAAGCAAAGTTAATGTCGGAACGTTTACACTCGACGACGATGCTACAATTGAAAACTCAGCCGGCGTCGCACAAAAGATCAACAAAAATATCACGATCATCGACGGCGTTTCCGCAAACTACAAGAGCGGCATTTACGAGTACGTCTCCGCCGAAATTTCAGAGGACGGAAAGACACTTACGCTTCACTACAACATCAAAAAGGTTGATAATAAAGTATCCTACGTTGTTGACTTCGGCTTGCCCGTTACGATCCCCGACGTTCTCGCAACTCTGACGGAGATTTCAAATTTCTCAACAGTTGAATATTTCGGTGTCAGCGTTGCCGGCGGTCTTACAGGCGGCACAACAGGTACATACGGTAATGTAACGATCACAAAGCAGGCAAACGGTGACTATTCAATCACTTATACTCTGAAAAATATGCTCGTTTCTCAGATAACCATCCCCGTATATTATACGATTAAAGGCATGGCGCAGCAA
Organism: uncultured Lachnospiraceae bacterium; assembly: GCA_964580615.1. Lineage (GTDB taxonomy): Bacteria > Bacillota > Clostridia > Oscillospirales > CAG-272 > DTU064. Next base: position 6,503 of record CAZOMK010000039.1, read on the forward strand.
GTTGCAAGCATCGTTATTATCCCCGCTTCGACTGTTTATTACGAGGACAGCTTCGCTACAACGACTAACGGCACAGGCGCGGCTTCGAGCGCGATTTGGTCGATAGACGGCACAACGGCAAAGGCAGAACAGGCTCTCGAAGAGCTCGGTAAGGCTGAAAACATCTACGGCTACGACGCAGCATACAATAGCTTCAACAAGTTCTCGCTCGGATCTGCTATGAAAGTCACCGTTACCAAGGCTATGGCTGACGCGTGGGCGGACGGCTCCGCTTGGCCGACAGTTAAGTTCACCTTCAAGGGTACGGGCTTTGACGTAATCTCCCTCACGGACAACGATTCCGGTCTCATCACCTACGACATCGTAAACTCCAAGGGCGAAAAGATCGACAGCAGATTCGTAAACAACTATTACGGATACAAGTTCGAAAACGGAACTTGGACTACCACTAAAGACGAAAACGCACTGTACCAGATCCCCGTAATCAAGGTTGACGATCTCGCTTACGATACGTACACAGTTACGATCTCGGTTGCGTACGGCAGCTTCTTTGATGAAACGGGCGACGATCAGTATTCGTTCTGGATGGACGCTGTCCGCGTTTATAATCCGCTCGGAACAACTGCGGACGAAACGTACAAAGAAAACAACGAAGGCTGGCCGCTGTTCATCGAGCTTCATGACGAGCTTGTAAAGGAAAATGAATCCACTTACAACGCTGTTCTCATCGAGGGTAAGACAGATGCAACACTCGCCGAATACACCGCATTCGGTCCCAACCATGAGGTTTACCTCGCACCCGATCAGTCTCTTGCGTTTAAGATTTCGAACAGCGACTCAACAAACAACGTTATGAGTAAGATCGCAAAGGTTGCAATCGGCGTTAAGTCCGTTGACGGTGAAGCGAAGTACAAGATCAACAGCGGCACTGAAACGACAGTTTCCACCGCTACCGATATGTACTACGACATTACTTCCGTTGCTGCAGCAGGCACTGTCATCATCACAAATACCGGTTCAACGATCCTCTCGCTTACAACAGTTAAGGTAACGTTTAGTGAGAATCCCGGTAAGAAAGATTCCGTAACACTTTCGATGACGGAAGAAGAAGCACAGGCGGCAGTATATGCGGTACGCGCTATGTTCGCACCCGTAATCGAAACATTTGAGCCCGAACGCTTCGAGGCAAGCTGGAAATTCAGCACTGTTTACGCAGGTCAGAAAGCTATTCTCACAGTCAAGACCTCCGAGGATGTTGAAGCTGTTATCGTTAACGGCGAGATCATCGACACCTACCGTACACGTACGGTACGTACAGGTCGCGGTTCCTCCGCAACGACGGTAACATACCGTGAATTCACATATTCGACTGTTGCAACAGAATCGGCTGACTATGTGATCTCGGCTGTAAACGCCGACGGCATCGAAAGTGAAGCAATTGCAGCTTCGCTTACTGTTAAGCAGCCCGCACAGCTCTCCGAAATCCGCAATTGGATCAATAACATCATCAACCGTTGGTTCTGAGAAAGGAGTTAAAAATGAAAAAGGCTTACGTTAAACCTCAGATTTATTTTGAAGATTTTCAACTCAGCGCCAATATCGCTGCAGGTTGCGGAAAACCGTTGAATCATACAATGGAAACTTGTCAGCCTGTGCCGGGACTTGTTCTGTTTGTAGACGGAAATAGTTCTTGTCAATGCACAACAGATAAAAACGGCGTTTGTTATCAATCATTCTTCACTGAAGGTCAAATCTTCACATCCTGAAAAACAAAGCATCAAAAGTGCCCTGCCCGAAAGGGCAGGCACTTTTTATTTTGAATCGCCCCCGGACAAGTCGGGAATTTATTTCAATATTATGTATAACGAATATTATTCTTTCGGCGGCTTGACCCTGCACCTGACGGGCGAGACGCCGTGGCAATCATCGGATATATGTGATCCGTTTCGCACAGACAAGGTCGATGCCGATCACACCGTGCACGTGACTGTGAGCGACGATTTTCCCGATATGCCGAAAAACGTCGAAAACGGCGACGGAATCTGCCGCGGACGGGACGACGACGGCTTTTATCTGCTTCAAAGCTTTGGAAACGACTTTCGAATGTTTGCTTCGCGCAAAAATAACGTCACAAACGTCATTTTGTCGAGCAAGTACATGAGCAGACTATCAACGCGAAGCATTATCGAAGCGTCCGGCATCTTTGATCTGCTTGCCGAGCACGAAATGCTCGTTTTGCACAGCTCATATATCGTCACAAAGGACGGCGACGGCATACTTTTTTCGGGGCCGAGCGGAATCGGCAAAAGCACGCAGGCGGAGCTGTGGCAAAAATACGCCTCCGCTGTGACAGTCAACGGTGACAGAGCGCTCGTCAAAGTCAGCGACGGAACGGCGCACGGATTTATGTATTCGGGCACGTCGGGAATATGCCGCAACGTAAGCGCGCCGATCAAGGCGATCGTTTTGCCGACACAGTCACAGCTTAACAAGGTCTGCCGTCCGCGCCCGAAGGAGGCGTTTGTACGCGTGCTGAATCAGTGCTCGTATTATCAGTGGTCGTCGGATTCGTCAAAGCGCATGACGGACTTGGTCGCGCGCCTTGTAAATCGTGTGCCGATATACGCGCTCGACTGCACAAAGGACGAGGGCGCCGTCCGCGCGCTTGAGTCCGCACTCGCAAATAACTTCATTTAAGGAGAAGCTTTATGGAATTCAGCAGCATTGAGCCGCGTCTTTCCTCGTATTTGCACGCAAAGGCGTGTAAATACGGGATTCCGCTCGCAGGCACGTTTGAACTGACGCCGCGCTGTAATTTTGACTGCAAAATGTGCTACGTCCACCTCACAGCCGAGGAGCAGCAGCGCCGCGGTCGTGAGCTGACGGCGGATGAATGGCTCGAAACAGCGGAATCGGCACGAAAGCAGGGAATGCTTTTCTTGCTTTTGACAGGCGGTGAGCCGCTGATCCGCAACGATTTCAAATATTTGCTGACCGAGCTTAAAAAGATGGGACTGTTAGTCTCCGTCAATAGCAACGGCTCGATGATAAATGAGGATCTGCTTGAGTTTTTCCGTCGGGAACCACCGTTCCGTATAAACGTAACGCTTTACGGCGGCTCAAACGAAACATACGAAAGCCTTTGCGGTCAGCGTGCGTTTGACCGCGTCACCTCCAACATCCGCGCACTGAAAAGCATAGGCGTTGACGTAAAAATGAATGTCTCACTGACTCAGTATAACGCAAGCGACCTCGAAAAGATATATACGCTCGCGCACGAGCTCAGCACGCCGATGCAGGTGGCAACGTATATGTTCCCGCCGATCCGCAAAAACGAGGAGCTCATCGGAAGTAACGACAGATTCACACCGTGCCAAGCGGCAAAATACTCCGTTTTTTGGGATAAGCTCCGCCTTGACCCCGATGTCTTTGAGCAGAGGGCGGCGGCGATAAAAAACGGTCTGTCACTGCCGAAGGAGGATCCGTGCGAGGGTACGCCGGGCGATGGGATCTCGTGCCGCGCGGGACGCAGTACGTTTTGGATCAATTGGCAGGGCGACATGACGCCTTGCGGCATGATGACGGCACCGAAATTTTCAGTCACCGAGCTTGGGTTTGACACTGCATGGAGGCTCACAAAGGAAGCGACGGAAGCGATACGTATGCCGTCCGAATGTTCCGCTTGCCCGTCAAAGAACGTGTGTCACGTTTGCGCGGCGATGTGCCTTGCCGAAACGGGACATTGTGACAAAAAGCCGCAATATCTGTGTGAAATGACACAGCAAACGATAAAATTGACCTTAGAGGAGGCAAATTTATGAAGATACGCAAGGAGCTTGTTAAGCGCACCATCGCAGGAGACGTGATTCTGGTGCCTGTAGGAAACGCATCTCTTGAGCTGAAAGGACTTCTGACGCTCAACGAAACGGGCGAGAGCATTTGGGATCTTTTGCCGCAGTGCAAAACCGTCGATGAGATCGTAGAAAAAATGCTTGAGGAATACGACGTTGACGAAGCGGTGCTTCGTGCCGACGTCGAGGCAATCCTCTCTCAGCTTCGCGAGCTTGAAATCATATAAATAAACAAAAAAAGAGCAAACATACAAGATCTTCGTCTTGCGTGCTTGCTCTTTTTGATTGTATTTTTTACGTTATTTCATTCGATCCGCTCATTTGCCGACGCAAAATTTCGAAAAGATCTCGCCTATGACGGCATCGGTAACCTCGCGTCCATCAAGGCGCATAAGCGCGGACAGCGCAGACTCAAGCTCACCCGAAACAATGTCAACGGGAAGCCCCGCATCAAGCGCGCCGCGCGCAGACGTAAGCGATTCAAGCGCGCATCTTGCCTCCGCCGCCTGTCTTGCGTTTGCAACAACCGCGTCACGTCCGAGCTCGATCTTCGGATCGGTGAATTCAGCCTCGATCTTTTCGATCAGCGCGTCCCTGCCGTCTCCGTTTTTGAGCGACGCATATATGACGTCCGCACCGGAAACGGCGGCAATTTTTTCGTATTCGGCAACGTATTCCGCGTCGGCGGCGTCTGTTTTGTTTATGATAGCGAGCTTAACTGCGCCTCCGAGCGCGATTATCTCGGAATCCTCCGCTGTCGGCGCAGATGTCGCGTCGAAAACGGCAATCAGAAGCTCCGCGCCCGACGCACGATCCTTTGCGCGATCGACCCCCATCGACTCGATCACATCGTCGGTGCTTCGTATTCCCGCCGTATCCGAAAGACGAAGCAGCACCTTTCCCGCCGAAACGTCAGCGGAAAGCGTGTCGCGCGTCGTGCCCGCTATGTCGGTAACTATGGCGGCATCCTCACCCAAAAGCAAATTGTAAAGCGTGCTCTTGCCCGCATTCGGTCTGCCGACTATGACGGCGTTTATGCCCTCCGTCACGGCTCTGCCCGTTTTGTACGACGAAACGAGCGACTTTACGCTGCTCAAAAGCTCTAATATTAGTTCTCTGAGCTCGGATGTGCCTATGTCGGAAAGATCCTCCTCCGGATAGTCTATCGTGACAGAAACCCGCGCTATAAGCGACGTAAGCGACTTTGATATGGCATCGACCTTATCGGAAAGAAGGGAAGCGGACGCCGAACCGGAAAGAAGCATCTGACCCTCTGTTTTCGCGTATAGCAAATCACCGACAGCCTCCGCTTCGGAAAGCGAAAGCTTACCAGAAATAAAGGCACGTCTCGTAAATTCGCCGGGCAAAGCGGGTCTTGCTCCGGCGGCAATCACAGCGGACAGCACACGTCCCGTAACGTACACGCCGCCGTGACAGGTTATTTCAACAGTATTTTCGCCGGTAAACGACCTCGGCGCATAAAAAACAGTCGCAATACCGTCGTCGATATTGACGCCGTCCTCGACTATTCTGCCGTAGACAGCGGAAGAATGAGGCACATCATTCAGATCACGTCCCGACGCGGGAAAAAACACGCGCGACGTCACTGACACCGCATCCGCGCCGGATATTCGTATTAATGCAACTCCGCCCACACCGCGAGGGGTGGAAACGGCAGCGATCGTATCTGTCATTTTCGTAGCCTTTCTGAGTAAAAAGTAGAAACGGAGGTGCAAAAAACAAAAGCTTTTCACACCTCCGAGCGGCATTATTCTGCCGATTTTTTGTTATTTCTGTCGATGGCGATAACGATTCTTCTTTCGGAATCAACGCCGACGGAATGAGTTGTAACACCCTCTATGTTTTGAATCTCGGAATGGATGATTCTTCTTTCATAGGGGTTCATGGGCTCAAGAGTGACGTTTTTCTTATACTTGAGGACGCGGGAAGCCATACGTCTTGCGACGCTGCGAAGCGTTTCCTCGCGCTTTTCGCGATAATTTTCAACGTCAACGGTAATTCTTGTATAGCTGCTCTTTTCGCCTGTTTCCTTTTCCTTCTTGCTTGCCGCAAGGCTTGCAAGATACTGAAGTGCGTCGAGAGTTTCGCCGTGATGACCGATCAAAGTGCCGGCGTCGTCGCCGTCGATATCGATAAGAAGCTCGCCTTCTTCACCGACGGAATTATTAACGCTTGCGGAAAGCTCAAGCGATTTTACGATCATCTTAACGAAATCAACAGCGGGATTTTCATCCTCTACGGTGTAAGTCACCTTAATAACGGCGGGGGAAGCGCCTATACCGAGAATACCCTTTTTCGGAAACTCAAGTATTTCATATTCCCAATTGTCGCCGTCACTTCCGATAATGCGCTCAGCCTGTGCGAGCGCTTCCTCGAGAGTTTTACCT
>CAZOMK010000040.1:0-12700 GCA_964580615.1 uncultured Lachnospiraceae bacterium
GTACTTCCTTAAAAATGTTGTAGTTTATATTTGCAGACTTGTACTGCTCATCGGTATCTCCTACATCATTATCTTCCCGTTTATCTCTAAGCTCGCTTCTTCCATCATGTGCCGTGAGGACTTCGTTGACGCAACGGTTCTTCTGATTTCAAAGAATCCGACGCTCGACACCTATAAAGCGATTATAGTTGATAACGAATATTTCAAGGCAATGCTCAATACCGCGATTTTGTCGGGATCGACAGCTTTGATACAGACGTTTATCACCTGCTGCATCGCTTACGGCTTTGCGAAGTTTAACTTCAAGGGAAATAAATTCCTGTTCCTCTTCGTAATCCTGTCGATGATCGTTCCTCATTCGACACTCCGACTTGCAATGTTTATGAAGTTCAGATATTTCGATATCTTCGGAATTTTCAATTTGCTCGGCGGCGGTCAGTTCGAGTGGCTTGAGATACTGCCCTTCACAGAGATCCAGCTCACAAATACATATTGGCCCTTTATCATCCTCTCCCTTACGGGTCTTGCGTTTAAGAACGGACTTTACATCTTCATGCTTCGTCAGTTCTTCCGCGGCGTACCGGATGAGCTTGAAGAGTCTGCGTACATCGACGGCGCGGGAACATTCAGAACCTTCGTTCAGATCATTCTCCCGCTCTCCATCCCGATGCTCGTAACAGTATTTATGTTTGCTTTCTCATGGCAGTGGACTGATAACTACTATGTTAACGTGTTCTTTACGACAACAGGACCGTACACGCTGCGCGATATCATCAAGGTTCCCGCAACTCTCGATGTAGAGTACGCAGGACAGAATATGTACACCGCAGCTATCAGAAATACCGCAGGTATCCTGATCCTCCTTCCCCTTGTCCTCATTTACTCCTTTGCTCAGAAGTATCTTGTACAGGGTATCGAGCGCTCCGGTATCGTCGGCTAATCCGATAAAAAACAAAAGAAAATCCCCGTTTGCGTATGCAAACGGGGATTTTTGCTTCGAATTTTGATTTGATCGGGTCATTTAACGAGAATTTCGGTCGTGATGTTGCCGCAGTAAATGTCAAATTTGCCCTTCGCGGGAACGACACTGCCGTCCGGAAGCACGTGAGTGAATGCGTGCTCGTCTGCCTTGAGCACAACGGTCTTTTCCTCACCTGCATGAAGCGAAACTCTTGTGAATGCGATCAATTTCTTGATCGGTACGCGAACGTCAGCCTCTTTTTCGTGGCAGTAAAGCAAAACGACCTCGTCGCCGTCACGTGTGCCCGTGTTCTTGACTCTTATCGCAAAGCGTGCGCCGTCCTTTGTGTTCTTGAAGGTGAAATCGGAGTATTCAAACGTCGTGTACGATAATCCGTGACCGAACGGATAGAGCGGATCGCCGCGATAGAATTTGTACGTGCGGTTTTCCATGGAATAATCCTCAAACGGAGGAAGCTCGTCGGTTGAGCGGTAGAAGGTTACGGGCAAGCGCGCAGACGGTACGGTCTTTCCGAAAATTATGTCGGCAAGCGCGTTTCCGCCGTCCGCTCCGCCGTAGAAAAATTGAATCACAGCGTCCGATGTCTCGTCTTGACGGCAAAGATTCATAGCACTGCCGCTGACGGAAACAGTGATGATGGGCTTGCCGCGCGAAAGAACAGCCTCGTAAAGCGTGCGCTGCGCTTCCGGAATTTCAATGTCAAGCTTGTCGCCAGCGCCTTCCTCGCCCTCAAAGCGCGGCGCAAGTCCGAGACAAAGCACAACAACGTCGGATCTGTCTGCGGCAAGCTGCGCTTCGCGAATGTAATGCTCGTCCCAAGCGTCAACGTCACCGCGGAAATAGCGCGTGCCCATCGCGTAGTAGACCTTGCCCTTGGCGGCACGCTTGATGCCCTCGAAAATTGTCGTGTGATCATACGGCGTGCCGTTGTAGTTGCCGAGAAGCACCTCGGCGTCGTCCGCGTTCGGGCCGATAACGGCAATCTTCAAATCACGATTGTTGTCAAGCGGCAAAATTCCGTTGTTTTTCAGCAAAACAATGGACTCGCGCGCCATTTTGGCGTTCAGCTTCTTGTGCTTGGTGCAGTTGACGACGTCGTAGGGGATGCTGTCGTATTTGCAGTCGTCGGCAAACATACCGAGACGATAGCGCGCCGTGAAAAGCTTGACTGCCGCCTCCGTTATCGTTTCCTCGTCAATCATGCCGGCTTCGTGCGCGGCAAGGAGGGAAGCGTACGCGGAGCCGCAATTCAAAACGCAGCCGGCTTTGACTGCAAGCGCCGAGCTTTCAGCGGGCGTTTCGGTGTAATGATGATGTGCGTTTATGTCGTTGATCGCGCCGCAGTCGGAAAGATAATAGCCGTTGAAGCCGAAGGTGTTGTAGAGAATGTCGATCAACGTCGGCGACGCACAGCACGGCTCGCCGTTCGTTCTGTTGTAGGCGCCCATGACGGCGGACGGATCGGACTTTTCTATGCAGTAGCGGAACGCTTCGAGATACGTTTCAAACATATCCTGCTTTGTTGCAACGGCGTCAAAGCCGTGACGCAGATTCTCCGGGCCGCTGTGCACGGCGTAATGCTTCAACGTCGCGTCGAGCTTGCGATATTTGTAGCTCGGATCGCCCTGCAAGCCGCGAACAAACGCACTGCCCATGCGTCCCGTCAGGTACGGATCCTCGCCGTAGGTCTCGTGACCTCTGCCCCAACGCGGATCGCGGAAAATGTTGATGTTCGGTGACCAAAACGTCAAGCCCTGATAGATTTGAGTGCTGCCGAAGCGCTTGTATTCGTTGTATTTTGCGCGCGCTTCGTCGGATATTGCGTCCGCAACGTTATAAAGAAGCTTGTCGTCGAAGGAAGCCGCCATTGCAATGGCTTGCGGAAACACAGTTGCGACGCCGGAGCGTGCGACGCCGTGAAGCGCCTCGTTCCACCAATTGTATTCGGGAACGCCGAGACGCGGGATCGCGGGAGCGTCATATTTGAGCTGGGCACATTTCTCGGCGATAGTCATCTGACCGACAAGCTCTCTGGCGAGCTTCTCAAATTCGTTCATAATAAAAGTTCCTTTCTCGGCAAAGCCGAAATTAAAGCGGGAATTGCGAAAATTTGCAATAAAGCTGATTCGGACGTACTGCAAAAACAGTATATCCCATAAAGCGTACGCTTGTCATCCCATAAAGCGCATTTTTCCAAAATGTGTCCGAACCTCACCGCAAAGTGACGACTTGCCGATCAAAAAACTGAAAAAATCACGTTTTTGTCGTTGACAACGTTGCGTTTATCTGTTATAATAAACTTCAGTCATAAAATGCTGCTATGGCTCAGTTGGTAGAGCACATCCTTGGTAAGGATGAGGTCATCAGTTCGAATCTGATTAGCAGCTTGCAAAATCTCTCAGGTCGGTTGATTTGAGAGATTTTTGTTTTTGTATGTAAATTTTTTTGTTCTTGTGTGAGTTTTTTGCTGATATAGCTTGATTTTTTTCGCGGACAGTGATATACTTGGAATGTATTTTTTTTAGTGATAGGTACTTTCCATGGCGAAAATTCTTCACTGTATAATGGATTTCAAGTGCCTGATTGATATCGGGCACATTTTTTTTGGAAAAATGCGGAAAGAGGATGCATGACTGACAAGGAACTCAGAAAACTGAGCCGCCGGGATCTGCTTGAAATGATGCTCAGACAGAGCGAGGAGATCCGCGAGCTTAAGGAAAAGCTGAATAAGGCGGAGGCCGAACTGCGCGACAGACAGATCAGAGTTGATCAGTGCGGTACGCTTGCGGAAGCTTCGTTGCAGTTAAACGGAGTTTTTGACGCAGCTCATGCCGCGTCGCGCCAATATCTTGACAATATTGAAAATCTGAGTCAGCGCCAGGAAAAAATATGCGAGCGCATGATTGAGGAAAGCAGGGCGGAGGCTGATGCGATCCTTAAAGCGGCGGCAAGACAGCAGGTGGAGCTTGAGTACGCAACGGCGCTTCAATGCGCGCAAATGAAGGCGACGGCAAAAGCCGAAGCACAGGCGTATTGGGACGAGGTGTACGTCAAGATGCAGACTGCCGCGGCAGGCAATTCGGAGCTTGCTCGCCTTTTATCGAACTTGAAACGGGAAAATAAGGGATAATGAAGCAAAATAAAAGCATGGAAATGCCCGAAATCGAGCAGATTCAAGCGGAACTGAACAGAGTTAAGTACCATTCTCGGTATCGCGCGGTCTTACGCAGTACGATCTATTCGCTGATCGTCGTTGCGGCGGTCGCGGTGCTTGTCGCAACTGTTTGGATGCCGGTGCTGCAAATTTACGGGACGTCAATGACGCCGACGCTTAACGAGGGCGAGATCGTTGTGTCCTTGAAGGGATCAAGCTTCGAGCAGGGAGACTTGGTCGCGTTTTACATAGGAAACAAGATCCTTGTAAAGCGCTGCATCGCGGGGCCCGGTCAGTGGGTCAATATTGACGAGGACGGCAACGTGTATGTTGACGGAGAATTGCTCGACGAGCCGTATCTTACCGAAAAGGCGCTGGGCAATTGCAATATAGAGTTGCCGTATCAGGTGCCGGAGGCACGGTATTTTTGCATGGGAGATCACCGTGCAACATCTGCGGACTCAAGATCATCCGAGATCGGATGCGTGTCCGAGGAACAAATAGTAGGCAAAATAGTTTTCCGAGTTTGGCCGTTAAATAAATTCGGAGCAATTGAGTAAAAAAGGAGAAATTCAATGACGCTGAAAGCTCTGCAAGAGGCGGAGAAATATTCAAAAGCGCATCGTCGCAGGAAGCGATGGCGTCGTGCGGTTACTGTACTTGCCGCCATTGTGGTGTTTTGTACAACCTACGCATTGATACTTCCCGCAGTGACGATGGAAAATGAACCACAGTCGGACATTGCAGCTTATTCAAGCCGTTTTTCGTATGCGGATGCGATAAGTACGAAGGACTTCATTCGCTTGAATATGTACAATTACGGAAGCGACATAAACGACAATTATAAATCGAATAAAATATATCCCGGATTCCAGCAGGATAACGGAACCTTGACTGTATACAGCATGAAAAGCAGTAATTTCGGAAACAATATCACGCAGGATCTTGCGGCTGGAATTACGAATGTTACAAATCAAGGTGGCTTGATAAACGCAACAAACTCCGGTGCGAACAAGCCTCTTGTGGGCGCGATGGCACCGACATTGATCAACGGATACCCGCAGACGGCGGACGGCGCAAATCTGAAATACCTTTTCGACAGCCCCGTTAATACGGAAAACGTTGACGGCTTGTTCCAATATGACAAAGAAACGGGCGAATATTGGTTTGACAGCAGACGAAATCACGCGCAGTATTCAAATAACCAATTTACGCTCTACGATCAGATAGTCACACCGAACTTCATCTGGTATCCGTTCGGTAACTTCTTGCCGTTTGACGATATAACGACGGAGGCGACGAAAACAAGCGATATCAATCGCCAGTATTTCGTGGATATTAAAAACAGTACAAGCTCAAAGACGGGAGAGTATAAAACACTTTCAACAGCGCTTAGTAATTGGATCGCCAAGATGGATTCGTCCTTCGGAACAAGCTGGACATACGACACGGTGCTCAAAAACGCAAGCTATACGGGCGCAACACATTCCGATTACGGCAATCTGTATTCGCTTGATTACGATAAGCCGACCGACTTCTTCTTCGGCATGGACATGAAGATGAGCTTTGTACAGCCGAAGAACGGTATAACAGGTCCGAACGGTGACCGCGAGATGGTGTTCAACTTCTCTGGCGACGACGACGTTTGGGTGTACATAGACGGCAAACTCGTGCTTGATCTGTCCGGTATTCACCGTCACGTAGGCGGAAGCATCAACTTCGCAACGGGTACTGTTACGTACAGAGCCTACCAAAGCTACACAAACGCCGCCATCGGCGAGGTTTACGAAACAAAGACCTTTAAGGAGCTTGGACTTACCGTTGACGAAAACGGCAGACTCAAGGATTATTCCGTGCATGACTTCCATTTTTATTACATGGAGCGCGGCGCGGGCTCAAGCGTTTGCGAAATCAACTTTAACTTCCCGATCCTCAAGAAAAATTCAGTCGCGGTAACGAAGGAGCTTACCTCCGACGTTGACGTTTCCGCGCTCGGTAACCCCGACTTTAAGTTCCAATTGATCAAGGAAAACGGAACCGATCTCTTTGTCGGCCCGTATACGCCGTTCACGATCGTCGAAAACGGCGCCGAGATCGGCACGGGAATGACAGACGCCGACGGCGTTTTCACGCTGAAAGCGGGGCAGACCGCATGGTTTGACGACATTTCGGAGGACAGCGGAAAATATTTCGTCCGTGAGCTGTTCGATTCGGGAACGTTCGGGCAGTACGGTCAGATCACCGTCAGCGGTGAGGCGATCACGGAAAGAAACGATGTGACTGTCGGTGACGAGACGTTCACCGGCGCAGACAGCCCGGTGCGAGATATATCGGACGGAAATACGCACTTTATTTTCGAAAATAAGATCTCAGTGTCCGAGCTCGGAAGTCTGTCTGTCCAAAAGACATTGACGGAATACAGCAAATCGCGTGCACCGACGATCTTTACTTTTGAGGTCAAGCTGGACGGCGAGCTTTTGCCTGTCGGCACAAGCTATTACGTTGACGACGTGCAAAGAACCGTTGACGTCGCGGGACAAATTTCAGTTGCGGCGGGCCAAACAGCGGTGATAAATAACATCATTGCGGGAACTTCGTTCGAGCTGAAGGAAACGGAAGCGTCCGCGGACGGTTATGTTGTCAGCTATCTTCTTAACGACGTGTCTCAATCGGGAGAGGGCGTCGTCGGAACTGTCGAAACAAAAACGACGGCGGAGATCGCGGTAAATAACGCGGAGCTGGGCGCGACTGTTACGATTCCGGTGCATAAAACGCTCAAATTGCCGGACGGAAACGAGCACAGCTACACGATACGTCTCGAAATGATAAACAGTCCGAGCGATCCGACGGCGGTTGAGCCTGCGTTCTTGCGCGAGCTGACGCTTAACATAACAAACGATCCGGTCGAGGCGGCATTTGAGCTCGGCTATTCGATCTCGGATTTCGATGAGCTTCCGCAGATCTTGTATTACAAGATCACGGAGCTGAAAAACGAAAACGACACCGTCGAAACAGTGTACGACGAGTCTGTATACGTCGTTGAGGTCACTGTGCAACGAGCGGGAAATGACTTCACCGCCGCTGTTACCGGCTTGTGGAAAAACGGCGAAAAGCAGACGGACGGTGCGACGGTTTCGTTTGAAAACAGCATCCGCCGATATGAGCTGCCGCAAACGGGCGGCGTCGGCGTCGGCTTGTATGTGTTGGGAGGCGCCGCATTGACAGTAAGCGCGGCGGCAGTCCTGATGTATAACAATAAAAAACGCAGAAAGGGGGACGCTTAAGCTTCTTCTTTCCGCAAAAAATTATAAAAACAATACACTTTATCTAATTCATCTGATTTCAGAAAGGACAAACAAAATGAAAAACATGAAAAGACTTTTGAGTGTGCTGCTTATGCTCGTAATGATGCTCAGCCTCGCAACGGTTTCCTTCGCGGCTGATGAAAAAGGCTCGATCACCATCAACAATGCGGTTTCGGGTCAGATTTACAAGGCTTATCGCATCCTGAACCTTGAAAGCTACAACTCGACAACAAACGCTTATGCATACAAAGCCAACTCCGCTTGGGCAACATGGCTCGCAACTCAGACAACTTATGTTGCAATAGACACAAACGGCTACGTAACATGGGTTACAGGCGCTGACGTTGCTGCATTCGCAAAGCTCGCGCAGGCTTACGCGGCGGAAAACAGCATCGCGGCTGACGCAACGGTTACAGCGACAAGCACGACTGTTACATTCGAGAATCTTGAGCTCGGCTATTACCTCGTTGATACAACTCTCGGTACACTCTGCTCGCTCGATACAACAAATCCCAATGTGACAATGACGGAAAAGAATGCGGCTCCCGAAAACAAAAAGGAAGTTGAAGAAGACTCCAACCTCGCTTACGGCGCGGAAAATGACGCCGATCTCGGTCAGACCGTTAACTTCAAAAGTACCATCACAGCTCAGGCAGGCGCGGAAAATTACGTTTTCCACGATAAGATGAGCGCGGGACTTACATACGGAAGCGTTACAAGCGTTAAGCTCAACGAAACGGAAGTTGATGCAAAGTACTACTCCGTAACAACAACTAACCCGACCTATACATTTGAAATCACATTCACTCAGGAATTCTGCAATACACTCAAGAAAGACGATAAGATCGTCATCACTTATACAGCAACCGTTAACGAAAGCGCCGTTATCGGTCTGCCCGGTAACCCCAACGAAAGCAGCCTTTCTTACGGTGATTCCTCCAACACAAAGACAACTCCCGCAAGCAAAACAACAACTTACGTTTGGGATCTCGACGTCCTCAAATACGCTAACGGAAACGAAAGCAACGTTCTTGCAGGCGCCGAGTTCGTTCTGCTTAACAAAGACATAACAAAGGTCGCAAAGGTCGAAAACGGTAAATTCTCCGGCTGGGAAACGATTCCCGAAGCAGAAGGCGGCGTTATCGCTTGGCCCGCAAACACAGTCCTCACAACAGGCGCAGACGGTAAGATCTCGATCGACGGTCTTGACTCCGATGACTATTACCTCCGCGAGGTAAAGGCTCCCGCAGGCTTCAATAAGCTCTCCGGTGACGTCGATGTAAAGGTGACGGGCAAAACGACAACAGACGGCGTAACAACATACGAAACAGTGATCAAGAAGATCAATAACCAGTCCGGTACGGAGCTTCCCTCCACCGGTGGCATCGGTACTGTAATATTCTATGTCGTAGGCGGCGTGCTCGTCCTCTCGGCAGTAGTGTTCCTCGTAACCAAAAAGCGCATGAGCGCTAAATAAAAGCTTCAAACAACATCCGCTATGCGCGGGAAAATGTATTCGTTTTCCCGCGTACAGCGGCAAGGAGAATCCCGTATGAAGAAAAATCAGAGCAATTTCATAACGTTTTGCATGGTTTTGTTGCTTTTTGCGGGCTTGTCCTTGCTGCTGTATCCGAGTGTGAGCAATTATTGGAACTCGAAGCACTCTACGCAGGCGATCTCCGGCTATGCCGAGCAGGTCGCAGGCTTGGACGAAGAAAAATACGACGAGCTGTGGCAGGCGGCAACGATATATAACAGATCTCTTTTGACGCGAGGAAATTCATATCTGCTTTCCGACGCTCAAAAAGAGGAGTACGGTCAGCTTTTGGACGTTTCCGGCCTCGGCGTTATAGGCTACATCGAAATTCCCGAAATCGACGTCAGCTTGCCGATATATCGCGGAACCGATGAGTCCGTTTTGCAGATCGCGGTCGGTCATTTGGAGTGGTCGAGCTTGCCCGTCGGCGGCAAAAGCACGCATTGCGTGCTTTCCGGTCACCGAGGACTGCCGAGCGCAAAGCTTTTTACTAATTTGGATAGGCTCGTCGAGGGCGATGTGTTTGTTTTGCGCGTGCTCGACGAGATCTTGACGTACGAGGTCGATAAGATCTCGATCGTTGAGCCGGACGAAACTGAATCGCTTGAGATCGTCGAGGGGATGGATTACTGTACGCTTGTTACCTGCACCCCGTACGGCATAAATACACATCGCTTGCTTGTCCGCGGACACAGGATCGAAAACGCGGATGAAGCTAAGACGATACGAATAACGGCGGAGGCGATCCAGATCGAGCCCCTGCTCGTCGCGCCCATCGTGGCTATGCCGATCCTGCTTTTCCTTTTGATTCTTTTGCTTTTACCGAAAAAGCCGAAACCAACAAACAGAGGTGATTATGATGAGGACGAATAACGGAATAAAACGCCTTAGCGCGGCGATGCTTGTCGTCCTGCTTTTGTTTGCGTTGATGCCGCTGACTGTCGTTTTTGCGGATGATGCCGATACAAACGCCGATTTGGGCGTGACGATCGCGTACAAGGACGGCGATAAGCCGCTCGTCGGCGCGGAATTCAAGCTGTTTTTTGTCGCTTCCGTCGATGAAACGGGAAAATCAACGCCGACAGAAGCGTTTAAGCCCTATTTCGGCAAGCTGAATAAAGACAGTGCCGTCACGCTTGAGGCGTATGCTTTGCGTGATCACATAACTCCCCTCGACAGCGGAAAAACGGACGTAAACGGCATAATTTGCTTCCACACTGCCGAAAAAAAACTTGAACGCGGCATTTATTTGGTTATCGGCGAACGTCATGAGCAAAACGGAAAGCGCTATGACGCCGTTCCGTTTTTGGTTGAGCTCCCCGGCAAAAGCAACATCGTCGGCGCTTTGGTAAAGTCTGAATCGACTGATATCCCCGAAGGGGAGGTCGATACGGTTAAGCGCAAGGTCGTTAAGCTTTGGAAGGACGAGGGACATGAAAGCGAACGCCCGAAGGAGGTAACTGTCATGCTCCTCCGCAACGGCGAAATTTACGATACCGTTATTCTTAACGCGAAAAACAATTGGCGATATGAGTGGGATGCGCTTGACGGCGACGCCAAATGGACAGTCGCGGAAAAGGAGCTCGACGGATATACGGTCGAGATCACACGTGAGGGTGTAAGCTTTGCAATCTCGAATACGCGTGCTGACGATGCCTCCGACAATAAGCCCACAAAGCCGTCGCTCCCGCAGACGGGACAGCTTTGGTGGCCCGTTCCCGTGCTTTTGTGTGTAGGCTTGCTTTGCCTTGTGATCGGCTTCGCTTGCCGCAGAGGTGAATACAATGAAAAATAAAAGTAATGTGTTTATTTTCGCAGGGCTGCTGCTGATCGCGGCGGCTCTGCTTCTGACTTTACGGAATTATTACGAAAGCGCAAAAGCGGAGGACGCCTCGCGCGACGCGGTAAGCAGACTTGAAGCGCTTATATCGGACGCGGGAAGCAGTAACGTCGGCGCAGATGCGGATACGTCCGATACGTTCGATACGTCAGATACAAACGGCGCCGGAGTCGATCAAACCGATGAATCTCCGGACGAAAATCCGAGCGTGACACCGCCCGACGAGGCGGAAGTCCCCGATTATGTGCTGAATCCCGAAATGGAAATGCCGACGCAAGCCATCGACGGCGTTTCCTATATAGGAATCATAAATTTCCTGACTTTGGACTTGAAGCTTCCCGTCATCGACGTCTGGAGCTATAAAAATCTCAAGATCGCGCCGTGCTGCTATTCTGGCAGCGCGTATTCGGGAAAATTTGTTGTGTGCGGGCATAACTATACGTCGCATTTCGGCAGATTGGGACGTCTGCGGATAGGCGACGAGATCGTTTTCACCGACGTTGACGGAAACGAGTTTCGTTACGAGGTCGCGGAGTTTGATACCGTTAAGCCCACCGCTGTCGATTCCGTTAAAAACGACGATTGGGATCTGACGCTGTTCACCTGCACAATGTCGGGAAAGAGCAGAATGACTGTCAGATGCGTAAAAACAAGCGGCTGACAAATAAAAAAAGAAGACTCAGAGAGTCTCCTTTTTTTTGTTTGCAAAAGCGGCGAAAGCGCCGCAAACGGCAAGCGCGACGGGGGAAATTATCATTCCGAGCTTGATGCCGAAGGCACCGCCGACAGCGCCGATAAGGGGAGATGCGATGCTGTTTCCGATGAGCATCGCGAGATTCATGTAGGTTGAAGCGCCCGTCGTGTTTCCGACCATGAGCTCACACGCAAGCGAAATTGCGATCGGAATGAACGCTCCCGCAACAAAAGACGAAAGCGCTGACAGAACGATGTAGGCAGTCCCTTTTTGCGACATGACGCCGACAAAAAGAAGTGCGGACGAGATGAAGGGCGCAAACGCGAGATATGTACGCGGACTCAGCCCGAAAAGCTTTCGCAGTGCGGGCATGGAGAGGCGCGAGGTTGTAAGTCCCAGATAGAGCAAAGAAAGCGTGAGCGCCTTTGTGTTTGACGCGGACATGAGCGACGTCTCGTAGCTTTCCGTGTAGCAGATCATGCCGACAAGGTAGACTCCGTAAAGGCAGATCGAAGCCGCAAACGGAATAAGCTTTTTATCGAATTTGACGGGTGATGAGCTTGTCTGCGCTGATGCGGGGGAGAGCTTACGTCCGCCGAATACGAAAAGCAAGAGCAGGTACGCAAGCACGCACAAAACGAAGCAGCCGATCAATGTGTACGGCAATGCCCATTTTTCGGCATTGGACAGAACGAACGCGATTGCGATGGGGGCGATTATACCGGCGGCGCCGTGACTGCCGTGAAGCAGACACATCATACCGGAGGCATTTTCGCCGTATACGTCGGCAACGAGCGCGGACGAAAGCACGTCAACGGTGCCGTAAGCAAGTCCGACAACGGCGAAGATCGCGACGAACACCAAAAAATCGGGCGCGGTGCCGAGCGCGAGCATCGTCAACGTCAAAACCGCCATCGAAGCGGACATGAGCAAAAGCTTGCCTCTGCCCTTCAGTCTGCCGCCGACAACGGCAAGAAGCAAAACGGCGACGATGCAGCCGATCTGCATCGCGGAGTTCGGATAGCCGCGGCTTGCGCTTTCACCGTCGAGGTAATTTTCCGTGATCGGCGCCAGCATCGGCCCGAAGGAGGAGTTTATGACGGCAAGAACGACAGTCGAAAGGCACGCCGCAAGCAAAAACGGGATCTTTTTTGACTGTTTCATTATTTGCCGAGCAGCTCCAGGATG
>CAZOMK010000041.1:0-12672 GCA_964580615.1 uncultured Lachnospiraceae bacterium
TCCGTCTTGCCCACCGATTACACTAATTCCATAAACTTCTTTATGGTAACCAGCGAAAAGCGTGCTTTTTTATTTTATTCCGCTGTTTTCGAAATTGCGATGCAGTCAATGTCGGGTGCGTAATACGACGGCTGAGAAAGCATGATCGTATTTTCTCCCGCTTTGAGCTCGATCTCGATCTCGGCAAAGGTCGGGTTTGTGTAGCTTCCGCTGTTCAGATCGGTGAGCGTGTACTCGGTTTCGCCGTTGACGGTGAGGAATAGCTTTCTCGACTCGCCGCAGCAGTAATAGACGAGAAGCTTGTATTTGCCGGCCTTATCAACAGTCACCTTGTTGAAGGTCAGCGTATTTGCGGCGCCGTTGCCGACGTAGCCTACCTTTGTTCCGCCGGAGCAGGCTGCGGAGTCCTGCTTTACGGCAGTTCCGGAAAGCTTGTTTGCGGAGGATTCCGCTTCATAGTAGGTGTATTTGTCGTTGTCGATCGCACCGACGATATCTGTGTCGATGACGTCCTTTGTGATGATCACAGCGGCGCCTCCCGCCTTGATGAGCTCAAGCGTGAGCGTGTCGGCGGCGGTGACTGTCTTGGATTCGATGACAAGCTTTGCGCCGTCTGCGCTGTCGCGATAGATGTAGGCGTTATATGTTCCGTCGCCGAGGAAATCAAGAGAAACGGAAACGGTACGTGCCTCGTCCGTCATTGTGCCGAGGTACCAGGTCTTGTCGTTGCGTCTTGCGACTGTTATGTACTCGCCGGGGAGTCCGTCGATGAATTTGGATTCGTCCCAAGCAACGGCGAGGTTATTGATGAATGAAAGTCCGTTATAGAGTTTATAGCCTGCGGCGGAATATGCGAGATGCTGGAGACCTGATTCATACACGACTGTCATAGCAAGCGCGAAGCCGTTTGAGGCGTCGCTGTTGCCTATCTTTATTGCGACGGGAGTGTAGTCCATTGAGCCGCAGATGTTACGTGTGAAGGGGTAGAGCAGGCAGTTTGTGATCGTGGGAACCTTGCTCCACTTGTGGTTTTCGGCACCGAGCACGGCTTCCGTTGTCAGAATATTGGGATACGTGCGTGATTCTCCGCCCGGATGAACACATCCGTGATAGAGGAGCATAAGGCGATTTTCCGCGGCGCAGATCGCGGTCTTTTCCATTACGTCGAGAACCTTGGGAGCGTCGGACTCGAAATAGTCGGTCTTTAAGCCGACAACGCCCGCATCCGCCCAGCTCTTAAAGAGCTTTTCCATGTTCGCGGAATTTTTAATGTCACGGTAGTTGACCCATACGAACAGACCGACGCCCTTCGATGCGGCATAGTCGCACATTTCCTTGAGTCTGGGCTCAAATGCGCGCCAATATGCATCAAGGCAGACGTATTCCCAGCCGTTTTCTGCGGCAAAGTCGATGTATTCGATGTGCTTGTCGTAATTGGCCTGTTCGCCGTCCTCGCTCCACCAGCTCCAAGCAACTCTGCCGGGCTTGATGTAGGATGTGTCAGCGAAAAGTTCGGGATCGGGATCGGGGTTGAGGTCTGTCATGATCGAGGTTTCGGTGAATTCTTCGAGATCCTTGGAGATGACGATCACGCGCCAGGGCGTCGAGAAGCCGTCAACGGTTTTTACGCTTGTTATGTCGAGATGACCGGGACGATCAAGCTCGCCTGTCGCCTCGTGAGCGGGGTCACGATCCAAGCCGAACTGCCAACGAAGCGAGAGCGAACCGCTTTCCGTCATAAGTCCGCAGGCGGAGTATTCGGCGTTGTTGTTGATCATTCCCGCCTGAGTTATGAGCATCCAGTGATCCTGATGATGCACGAGAAGGGGAGTTGAGAGCTTGGCTGTGAGCGATTCGAGCTGCGCGGAGTTGCGCTTTGTGTATTCAGCCTCGTAGGTTGCGTTTATAATGTGCGACCACGTTGTCGATGCTGTCGGGAGGATGATCTCGGAAAGCTCCTTTTGAACGGTGATGCTTGACGTGTCAGCTGTGTTAAGCGATACGTTTTCGTATTTATATGCGAAGCCGTCGTCGTGAACGCGGATCACGAAATCAAACGATGCTCCGTTTTCTCCTTTGAGAGTAAAGCGAGTCTCGTTATACTCGTTAAGCGCCGTCGCATTCATGCCCGTTATGAGAGAATAGGTTTCTTTTTTGTAGTCCGTTTTGACGGAATCGGACGAGAGGGTAAGTCCCGTTGAAAGATCGCAGTTTTTAAGCTGCATACCGATCTTGGACGACATTACAAGCACGGTGCCCTCGTCAACAACGGAGTAATAAAACGCTCCGTCGGCGTCGCGGCGAACCTCAACGACTGTTTTTCCGTCGGGAGAAACTGTTTTGAGCTCATCCAAAGCGGTGAGCGACTTGTCGCCGTAAAGCTTAAGATCATCCTCTGTGGGATAATCGGCAGCGCCCTCGAAAACGCAGTCTCCGTTGAAGTTCCAGATATATGCGGGAGCTACCCTCGAAGCTTCGGCTGCGGACAGCGCGGAATTATAGAGCCTTATGTTTCCGAGCAGACCCTTGTAATTGTTTGTGTCGCTGTAAACGGAGTTGCCGATGGAGGTGTTGACATACTTGCCGAGGATGTATTCGCCGTCGTCGTATGTGCCGAACAGGTACTTTAACGCGGATTTGAGGTTGCTCTGTTCGCTTGTAACTCGGTTGACCTTAACTTCCTCGCCGTTTACGTATATTGAGACGGAATCCGTCGAAACGGAGATCACGATCTCAGACCATTTGCCCTTGGAAACGGCTGTTGTTGTTGCATTGTAACGCGGCTTGAAGCCGTGAGGCTCCGCATAATCCTTTGCGTCGCCGGCTCCGCCGTTGTTGTAGGTTGACAGTGCATTATATGTGCCGTTTATTGTACGTCCGCCGACGTAAATGCGAAGATCGCCCGCAACGCTGAGGGATATTTCGGGCGCGTCTCGCCAGCTTGTGTCTCCTGCGCCGTAGCCGCAAAGATTTGTTTGGAAAAGATTCGCGTCGCTTTTTACGTCAGACGCGGGCTTTGCGAAAAACGAAACAGTGAAGCCTTTTTCGGTGTTTTTCCAAATATCGTTCGGGAGCTTGAGGTAGCCCTCCTCGCCCGTCATTGATAAAACGTTCTGACCGAGCTCCTCGTCGTATACGAGAGAGATTCCGTCATCGTAAAGCACGGCGTCACCGTCGAGGACGCCGGAGCTTGTAACTCGAACGCCGTCCCAGCTTTTGATTTCGGGAAGCGCAACATAGTTAAACTTTTCGTCGTACGGCGCGTCTGTCTCTGCGTCGGTTTCCGCTGTCGAGGAAGAATTCGTCGAATCGTCGGTATCGACGGGATCGGTACCGCAGGCAGACAGAAGCATAGCAGACGCGAGCAGCGCCGAAACTGTACGCGAAAATTTGGATTTGTTCATGGAAAACTCCTTGAAATTATGTATATGAAATTATTATACCTTGAAAACGAATGTTTTTCAATGTGTTTTTTATAAATTAAACGTATCAAAGATGTGTATTTTACCACTTTACAAAGTCGGGTAAAATGTGATATACTGAATTCATAAGAAAAATGCTTTTCTGACGCGAAGGGACGCCCGACGCGGAAGGGAGTTCGGAATAATAACTGTCCCTTTCGGGGCAGGTGTTTTTTGTGCTCCCGTTTGGGGGCTTTTTTGATTTGTTTTTTGGATCGGAGCCAAACATGGAAAACAGGATCGCACTGCTCGGAATAATAGTTGAAAAGGAAAGCTCCGTTGAGCCGCTCAATCGCTTGCTTCACGAATACAAGGACAGCATCGTCGGACGTATGGGACTTCCGTACCGCGACCGCGGCGTAAATATTATCAGCGTCGTCATTGATGCGCCGTCCGATGCGATAAGCGCGCTGACGGGCAAGATCGGGATGCTTGACGGCGTTACGGCAAAGGCGCTTTACAGTAAGCTGCCCGACGGCAAAGCGTCGGAGGAAAGCAGATGATATCGCTTGCGGAAAAGCTTTGTCGCGATAGACGGCTGACGGAAGCGGAATTCGTCTGTCTGCTTGATGAAAGAAATGATGAAACAGCGTCGTTTTTGGCGGAGGCTGCCGTCCGTGAGCGCAAAAGAGTATACGGAAACGATGTTTACGTCCGCGGACTTATAGAATTTTCGAATTTTTGCAAAAACGATTGCTTATATTGCGGAATACGTCGATCAAATAAACGTGCCGAACGGTACAGACTGTCCAAGGAGGACATACTTGCACGATGCAGAGAGGGACATTCGCTCGGCTTTCGCACGTTTGTCCTGCAAAGCGGCGAGGATCCGTACTACACTCCGGACAGACTTGCCGACATAGTAGCTTCGATCAAGTCGGAATTTCCGGGATGCGCTGTTACGCTTTCCGTCGGAGAGCATCCGCGCGAGGTTTACGCGCTTTGGAAAAGCGTCGGCGCGGACAGGTATCTTTTGCGCCACGAAACTGCCGACGCGGAGCATTATTCACGTCTTCATCCGTCGGAGCTGACGCTTGAAAACAGACTTCGCTGCCTATATGACCTTAAATCGCTCGGATATCAGGTCGGCTGCGGAATTATAGTCGGGTCGCCGTATCAAACCTCGCGGCACATCGCAAAAGACCTTTCTTTTATGAAGGAATTCGAGCCGGATATGGTTGGGATCGGCCCGTTTATACCGCATCATGATACGCCGTTTGCGGATCGAGCTCGCGGAAGCCTTGATCTGACGCTTTACCTGCTGTCGATCGTCAGAATAATGCTTCCGACAGTGCTCCTGCCTGCGACAACGGCGCTCGGATCAATACATCCGGAGGGCAGGGAGCTCGGCATCCTCGCCGGAGCGAATGTTTGTATGCCGAATCTTTCGCCGTCGGAGGTAAAGTCGAAGTACAATCTTTACGACGGTAAGCTCTCAACGGGTTCCGAATCTGCGGAATGCCTTGCCGAGCTGACGGCGAGAATGAACAAGATCGGATATAATATAGCTCTTGTCCGCGGTGACGTTAAAAAGTAAAAAATATAAACCGAAAGGAAGAAAATATCATGTACAATCCCAAATCAATGAAGGCGGAGGAGTTTATTTCACACGAGGAAATACTCGATACGCTCAAATATGCAGATGAGCATAAAACCGACGCGGAGCTCATTTCCGCAATCATCGAAAAGGCAAAGCTCAGAAAGGGACTTTCTCATCGCGAAGCGTCCGTTATTCTTGCTTGCGAGCTTGAGGACAAGAATCAAGAGGTGTATGCGCTCGCAGAGCAGATCAAAAAGGATTTTTACGGCAACAGAATCGTAATGTTCGCGCCGCTGTATCTTTCGAACTACTGCGTAAACGGCTGTGTTTACTGTCCGTATCACATGAAAAACAAGCATATCGCGCGCAAAAAGCTAACACAGGACGAGATACGCGCGGAGGTTATCGCGCTTCAGGATATGGGACACAAGCGCCTTGCGCTCGAAACGGGCGAGGATCCCGTAAATTCCCCGATCGAATACGTGCTTGAATCAATCAAAACGATCTATTCGATCAAGCATAAAAACGGCGCGATCCGCCGCGTAAACGTCAACATTGCGGCAACGACTGTCGAAAATTACAAAAAGCTCAAGGAAGCGGGAATCGGAACCTACATTCTGTTCCAGGAAACGTATCATAAGGAGACCTACCAAAAGCTCCATCCGACGGGCCCCAAGAGCAACTATACATATCATACGGAAGCGCACGACAGAGCAATGCAGGGCGGTATCGACGACGTCGGACTCGGCGTTCTGTTCGGACTGGAGCTTTACCGCTATGAATTTGCGGGACTTCTTATGCACGCCGAGCATCTTGAAGCCGCATTCGGCGTAGGCCCGCATACGATCAGCGTGCCGAGAATATGCCCCGCCGACGATATTGACCCCGGCGAATTCGACAACGGCATCTCCGACGATACCTTTGCGAAGATCGTCGCCTGCATCCGTGTCGCTGTGCCGTACACGGGTATGATAATATCAACAAGAGAATCGCCCAAGGTAAGAGAGCGCGTGCTTCATCTCGGTGTGTCGCAGATATCGGGCGGCTCACGTACAAGCGTCGGCGGCTATGCCGAGGAGGAGCCGGAGGAGGAGAATTCGTCGCAGTTTGATCTGTCCGACAGAAGAACGCTTGACGAAGTCGTTCGTTGGCTTATGGAGCTCGGCTACATCCCCTCGTTCTGCACCGCCTGCTACCGCGAGGGCAGAACGGGTGACCGCTTCATGTCGCTTTGCAAATCCGGACAGATCCAGAACTGCTGTCTGCCGAATGCGCTCATGACGCTTAAAGAATATCTTGAGGACTACGCATCTCCCGCAACTCGCGAGGTCGGTAAAAAGATCATTGCGGAGGGCGTAAAGGATATCCCCCACGACAAGGTTCGCGGCATCGTTACGGAGCGACTTGAAAAGATCGCCGCCGGCGAGCGCGATTTCAGATTCTGATATGGCGGAACTTAATCAAACACCGAGCGCGGAGCGCGTTCACATCGCCTTTTTCGGCAAACGCAACGCGGGCAAATCAAGCCTTGTCAATGCTTTTACGGGGCAAAAGCTTGCCATTGTCTCCGATGTGAAGGGCACAACGACAGATCCCGTTTATAAGGCGATGGAGCTTTTGCCGATGGGACCGGTAATGATAATCGACACTCCCGGCATTGACGACGAGGGCGAGCTCGGAGAGCTGCGTGTCGAGCGTGCGAAGCAGGTGATGCGAAAGACCGACGTTGCCGTTATCGTTACCGATGCGTCCGCCGCTACGGATGCCGACGAAGCGGAGCTGATCTCGCTAATAAAGGAGAGGGCGATCCCGTTTATCGTTGCGAAAAATAAGTCGGATCTTTTGGACGAGATCCCAGACGGCGATGAAAATGTCATTTACGTCAGTGCAAGGACGGGGCATAACGTGACGGAGCTGAAGGAGCGGACGGCACATTTGACAAGCAAAAACGAAAGCGTCGGCAGGCTCGTATCCGATCTTGTCGGTGCGGGAGACGCCGTTGTGCTTGTTACGCCGATCGACGAATCCGCGCCGAAGGGCAGACTTATTTTACCTCAACAGCAAACGATCCGCTACATTCTCGACGCAGGCGCGTCTGCGTTTGTGTGCCGCGATACGGAGCTTGCCTCGACGCTTGAGCTGTTGAAGGCGCCGCCGAAGCTTGTGATCACAGACAGTCAGGCGTTCGGTAAGGTGTCCGAGATCGTGCCGGAAGCCGTGCCGTTGACGTCGTTTTCAATTTTGATGGCAAGGTACAAGGGTAGTCTCTCCTCCGCTGTCAATGGCGCGGTTGCGCTTGACGGCGTGAAAACTGGCGATAAAATATTGATCGCGGAGGGATGCACGCACCACAGGCAGTGTAACGACATCGGTACTGTCAAATTGCCTGCATGGATACGCAAATATACAGGCGCGGAGCCCGAATTTTGTTTTACGTCGGGAACGGAATTTCCGGACTCGGTTGACGAATATAAGCTCGTCGTGCATTGCGGCGCTTGTATGCTGAATGAGCGTGAGCTCGCGCATCGCCGCCGTTTGTGCGAGCGAAGCGGAGTGCCCATCACGAATTACGGTATACTCATCGCATACATGAACGGCATTTTGCGCCGTTCCGTAGCCCCGCTGCCGGAAATAACGCTTTGAACAAACAAAAAAGCCGTAAAAGCTATGCTTTTACGGCTTTTTTAGCTAAGTTTACTTTTTCAGCTCGCGAAGAAGCTCAAATTCGCCTCCGAGCACGAAAATGATCACAGCGCTTGCACTCAGCGCGACGACAGCCGCGGTGACTGCGAGAATGACGGTGCGCCGTTTGCTTTGGCTATGGCTTTGCTCGCTGTCAGCGAGCTTTTTGCCTTCGGAAAGACCGGCGCGTCGAAGCGCTGTTCTGATCGGCTTATAGATCAGCATCGTCACTGATGCGTTCATGAGCGCCTTGCAAAGATTAAAGGGAAAGAGCAGTGTCGGAAGCATGGCGATAACGTCCGTGCGTTCGACGCCCATGTAATACGGGGTTATGAAAATGTTTGCGAGCATCATGACCGCCGTGACCGCTGTGACCGAGGTGAGCGCGGATGCGACAGCACCCGCAAACGAATGCTTGAGCCTGTATATAAGTCCGCAAACAAGCGCAAAGGTCGCGCTTGAGAGCGCGTTCATGATAAACCCGTACACGCCGGTGTCACTGACCGATACAGCCTCAAAAAAAGCGACTGTCACAGCCGATGCGATGCCGTAAACGGGGCCGTAAAGAAACGAAAGAGTCGCGATTACGGCGTCCTTAAAGTCAAAGGTGAGAAAGCCTACCTTGAATCTGAACACGAACACGCACAGATACGCGATCGCGGTAAGCATTGCGGAGACGGTGAGCCGTCTGATGTCATATTTTTTCGTCACGGTAACCTCAATTTGCGGCTTTATGTTACGCTTTGTTTTTTGTGTAGATTATGTTGAGACCCTTGAGAAGAAGATCCTTGTCAAGGATTATTTTGTGAGTGCAGAGCGGAGCTATAAACTGCGCGATGCTGCCCGTCGCGAGGACTGTGTACTCATATCCGCGTTCCTCCGAGATGCGGTCGATGAGACCGTCTATCATTGCGGCGGTGCCGTTCATGATTCCGCTTCGCATACAGTCAACGGTGTTTCTGCCTACGATCTGCTTCGGACGGTCAAGACTGATGCCGGGAAGCTGAGCCGTGCGTCCTGTGAGTGCGTCAAGCGAGATCATGACGCCGGGACAGATAACGCCGCCTATATAGACGTTGTCGGGCTCGATAACGTCAAGAGTCGTTGCCGTTCCGAGGTCAAGTACGATCAGCGGTGCTTTATATTCCGCAAGCGCGGCAACGGCGGTAACGATCCTGTCACTGCCGACCTGCGAGGGAACGTCAACGTGGATGTTCAGTCCCGTTTTCAGTCCGGGGCCGATGACGAGCGCTTCCTTGCCGATGGCTTTGAACACGCCTGTGCGTACAGAGTTGAAAACGGGCGGAACGACGGAGGAAATGATGCAGTCCTCGATGTCATCCTTTGTGACTCCGTGCATTTCAAGCATACTCTTGATCTCAAGTCCGTACTGATCCGACGTTCTCAGTCTGTCTGTTGCGATTTTTGATTTGAATAAAATTTCGCCGTCGCGTATACAGCCGATGAGGATTTTTGTGTTTCCGATATCTATTGCAAGAAGCATTTTACGAGTTCTCCTTTTTTTTGTTCATCCGCGCAGAAGCCTTTATGAGCGCCTGACCGATCACGGTGACGAGAATTGCCGCAGCGATTGCCTCCGGAATGCCCGAAGCTGTTACAGTACCCATTATAAGCCCGAATACGGCGGAAAATGCGACGTTTTTTGCCGCTGCATATTTTTCCGCGAGAAGAACATAGATGCTGCCCATAACCAAAACGGTGTGCGCTATCGTTGAGACGGCGGCAGTCACGGGGAGCGCGGCGATGTCGGGAGCGCGGAGTTTTTTCATCAGCTTCCAAAGCAGTCCGGCGATAAATCCGAAAAGAATTCTGCATCCGAGCGCGATCCAAACGGATTTAAGCGCGCCTGCCGCGCCGTCGGAGCTCATGGCGATGAAAGGGGAAAAGGCGAAAGAAAGAAGTCCGGGTGCAGTTGTGTTTGCGTAGACGGAGCAAAAACCGAAAACGCCGCCGAGCACTGCACCCGCGCCGGGGCCGAGGATCACGGCTCCGAGAATGACGGGGATGTGCATCGTTGTCGCCTTGATGACGGGCAGCGGGATAAAGCCTATGCCGGTCAGTCCCATGACGATCAGAATGCAGGCAAACATTGCCAGGGTGGAAAGATAGCGTGTGCTGTGCTTTCTTGAGTTCATATTAAATTTTACCTCCTGCTGTCGCTCCCTTTCGGGATGCAACGCAAATTTACATCCGAAAGCATTACTGATTCGTTTGCGATTGAATTATAGCAAAAAAAAGAATTCGATGCAATATAAATAATGCACAAACGTGAAATTCATATCTTTACACGATGCGAAAATGTCGCTATAATTAAAGCGAGGATGCTTTCTCAAAGCAGAAAGGAGAAATCAATGCTGAAGAATAAAACAGTCCTTTTGGGCGTGACGGGCGGAATTGCGGCGTATAAGCT
Source organism: uncultured Lachnospiraceae bacterium (assembly GCA_964580615.1). GTDB lineage: Bacteria > Bacillota > Clostridia > Oscillospirales > CAG-272 > DTU064. The sequence goes on from CAZOMK010000041.1 coordinate 10,115, forward strand.
TGCGTCCCTTGCGTCTGCGCTCGTTAAACTGCACGCGTCGGTCGAGGTCGTAATGACGAAGAACGCAACGGAGTTCATAGCTCCGCTTACCTTTGAGGAGCTGACCGGTAATCGCGTTATGATAGATACCTTTGACCGAAATTTTGTGCATCAGGTCGAGCATATATCGCTCGCGGAGCGCGCCGATCTTTTGCTCGTCGCTCCCGCGACAGCAAACGTCTGCGCCAAGCTTGCACACGGAATAGCGGACGATATGCTGACGACAACTGCGCTTGCGTGCCGCTGCCCGAAGCTCATCGCGCCGTCGATGAACACAAATATGTATGAAAATCCCGCCACGCAGGACAATATCGCCACGCTTCGACACTACGGCTGGGATGTTATAGAGCCGTCAAGCGGACGGCTTGCGTGCGGTGCTGTCGGAAAAGGTAAGCTCCCCGAACCGCAGACGCTTGCGGAGCATATTTTGCGTTATCTTGCGTTCCCACACGATTTTTTTGGAAAAAAGCTTCTCGTTACGGCGGGGCCGACTGTTGAAGCGCTCGATCCGGTCAGATTCATTTCAAACAGATCAACGGGTAAGATGGGCTACGCCATCGCCAAAGCCGCGATGCTTCGCGGCGCTGATGTGACGCTTGTTACTGGGCCTACCTCGATTGAACCTCCTATGTTTGTGAGGACTGTCAGAGTCGAGTCTGCGGCGGATATGTTTGAGGCTGTCAAAGCGGAGGCGGATACGACGGACGTTATAGTTAAGTCCGCAGCTGTTGCAGACTATACGCCGGACTCATATTCCGACGAAAAGATCAAAAAATCAGACGACGAGCTTTCGATCCCGCTCAAACGGACGCGCGATATCCTTGCGTATCTCGGCGAGCATAAGCGCGACGGTCAGATCATTTGCGGTTTTTCGATGGAAACCGAAAATTTGATCGAAAACAGCAGAAAAAAGATTGAAAAGAAAAACGTTGATATGATCTGCGCGAACAGCCTCAAGACGTCGGGCGCCGGCTTCGGCACTGACACAAACGTCATAACAGTCATTACGCGCGACGACGAGGAGGAGCTTCCGCTCATGTCAAAATCAGATGCGGCACACAAAATACTTGACCGCATTAAGCTGATGCTCAAATAACGAAGCTTTTCGTTTTGGAAAAGCTTTCCTTGAATCACAAGACCCGTTGCGAGAAAAACTATACCGTGTGTATTTGCACATAAAAAAGCGAAAGGGCATAGCATCTGCTATGGACACACGGTATATGAAAAAAATTTCGTTATTTTTAACGGCAATCGTCATTTTTTCCGTGCTCTCCGTTGTGTCGGCGTCGGCGGCAACGGGACCTTATACGGGAAACGTAAATCACGGCTACGGCTCAAGGGGATACGTCGGTTACGGTGACGGAAATAACGGCGCGATAAGCTTTGATTCCGGCAATAACAATTCTCGCGTCGGCGAAGACGGCACGGCAAGTGACAGCGGACTTCTTGACAGCGATCATCTGACAGATACCGACGACGGTACCGCGACCGATATCGTAACCGATACGTCCGCGGCAACAGACAAAGTGACGGACACCGTCACCGACAAGGTGACAGTCAAGGACGAGCATAAGGACGACGAAATGATGAAGGACGACGGCGGAAGCACCGTAGGCATAATAATAGCGATACTGATCGCCGTTGCGGTGGTGGTGCTTATCGTGGCGCTCGTCCCGAAGGGACATTGACATTATTGTCTTTCTGAAAAAGGGCAGATTGCGGTCTGCCTTTTTTTGATAATTAAATCCGTTAATATTCGTATTTGATTATTGCAACGGGGACGAAAAAATTATATAATAATAGAAAAGGTAAAAATATCGTCAAAACGGAGAATGTGATGGAAAACAAACGCAACCTTACAATGCTGTGTGATTTTTATGAGCTTACTATGGCAAACGGATATTTCAAATGCGGGAAAAAGGACGAGATCTCGTATTTCGATGTGTTTTTCCGTTCCGTGCCGGACGGTGGCGGATATGCCGTTGCCGCAGGACTTGAGCAGATCATAGAATATGTCAAAAATCTTCGCTTTGATGACGATGACATTGAATATTTGCGCGGAAAGGGAATGTTCGACGAGGAATTTCTCGAATATCTCCGCGATTTCCGCTTTACGGGCGATATGTGGGCAATGCCGGAGGGCACCGTCATCTTCCCGAATGAGCCGATCATTACAGTCCGCGCACCCGCACCGGAGGCGCAGTTTATCGAAACTTATCTGCTTTTGACGATCAATCATCAGTCGCTTGTCGCGACAAAGGCTTCGCGTATCGTTCGCGCCGCAGAGGGCAGAAGCGTAAGCGAATTCGGATCGCGCAGAGCGCATAATGCCGATGCCGCGATCCTCGGCGCACGTGCCGCTTATATCGGCGGCGTCAATGCGACGGCGTGCACGGCAACCGACGAAATGTTCGGAGTGCCCGCAACAGGATCGATGGCTCATTCTTGGGTGCAGATGTTTGACTCGGATTGTGTGGCGTTTAAGACGTATTGCGAGGTTTATCAGTTCGCGTCTACAT